>DATIYD010000213.1:0-7948 GCA_035517975.1 Thermoleophilia bacterium
AAGCCGCCGAAGACCATCATGTGGATGGCGCCGATGCGCGCGCAGGCCAGCATGACGACCGGCAGCTCGGCGATCATCGGCAGGTAGAGGGCGACGCGGTCACCCTTCTTGACGCCGTGCTTCTTGAGCACGTTGGCGAACCTGCTGACCTCGTCCTTGAGCTGGGCGTAGGTGTACACCTTGTTGTCGCCGGGGTCGCCCTCGAAGATGATCGCCGGCTTGTCGCCCTTGCCCGCCTCGACCCAGCGGTCGACGCAGTTGTACGCCGCGTTCAGCTCGGCGCCGAGGAAGTACTTGATCGACGGCGTGGGCTCGAACTGCCACTCGACGACCTTGTCCCACTTCTTGGTCCAGTCGATCTCGGCGGCGCGCTCGGCCCAGAAGCCCTCGGGGTCTTCGATGGAGCGCTCGTACATGGCCTTGTACTCGGCCTCGCTCTTGATCCAGGCGTTCGCCGACCACTCAGGCTTTGGCTGGATAACGACGTGTTCTCCGGTCTCCGTTGCCACCCTCTCCACCTCCGTAGGGGTTGTTCTTCTACCGTCTTTCGGGCGACCTTGCGGGCACCCGGTGGGTGTTCGTGGCGGGAGCTCCCTGTGGCGCTCGTGCAACACGCCTCATCGCGCGACCCGCGCGCAAGGAGCCTGCCGCGGGCCAACGCAGCACTCTATTATCGATGCAACGGCGGCGCAACAGACAAATGGGCCAGTGTCGGGGGGCGGCGCTGTGCCGGGGCGTCGAGGTCGGCGTCGCCGCGTGGCGAACAGACGTTCGCTTTCGGCCTCGCGGGCCGCGGCTGATCGCGGGCGCTCAGAGCCCGCCGAAGGCCGCGGGGTACTCGAGCCGGCGGGCCACGGCGACGCGCGACAGCGCCGCGGGGCGCACCATGAAGTGTCCGGCGGGCGGCTCGAAGCGCGAGCTCACGCCCCAGGGCGCCGCGTCCTCGAAGCCGAAGCGGCCGTAGAAACCGGGCGCGCCGATCACGAACACAGGTTCGAGCCGCCCGGCAAGGGCGAGACAGCGCCGCACGAGGGCGGAGCCGATCCCGCGTCGCTGCAGCTGCGGTGTGACGGCGACCGGCGCCAGGGCGAGGGCCGGCCAGGCGGCCCCGCCGTGTGCGGTGAGCTCGAGCCGGCTCAGCATGGCGTGACCGACGACCTGCCCGGCGGAGACCGCCACGAGCGAGGCGGTGGCGCGCCGCTCGCGTTCGAGGCGGGCGATCAGCCGGGCCTCGAGCGCGTGGCCGAAGGCGGCGCCGACGGTGCGCTCGATCGCGGGCAGGTCGGCCGGCAGGGCGCGGCGCACGAGGAGGTCGCGGGGAAGACCGGGACGAGGCGGCGCCTCGGCGAGAGCTGAGCGGCTGTCGGAGACATGGCTCACGGCGCTGGGGGTGGTGGTGGGCAATGTTGGATTTGAACCAACGACCTCCTGCGTGTGAAGCAGGCGCTCTCCCCCTGAGCTAATTGCCCGTGACGAGAGAGGTTACCACGTCGGCCGGGAGTTGTGCAGCCGACGGGCGGCCGCTGCCAACGGTGATCTTCGTTGTGGCGAGGCGGGTTCGGTCATAGCCTCTTCCCACCTACCAAAGGAGGGGTCATGCCCGAAACGGTCGTGCAGCGCCTGGCGGTTCCTCTCGTGATCCAGACGAAGGTGCCGGGCATGTCGGCGGCGGAGCTGTCCACCGAGGACACGCTGGAGAAAGCCCAGAGAGCGCTCGATGAGGCGGCCCCGCAGATCAGGGACTTCCTGCTGCACCTGAAGACCGAAGTGTTCGAGGAGACGGGGGCCGACACGCTGACACTCTCCTGCGGGCTGAGCGTGACGGTCGGCGTCGATTTCGGCGTCGAGCTCTCGGGCACCGGTCAGATCTCGGTCGACCTGACCTGGAACAAGCCCGCCTGACGATCGCTCCGCGCCGCGTCACCGTCTGACTCCCGCAACGACTTCTGTGAAGGGATGTGATCGGGCATGTCGCAGACTTCCGATTCTCCCAGAGTGACGGCGCAGCGGGCACTGCAGCGGCCGGTCTGTCAGTTGAGGTCGTTGCCGCGCGAACTGTGGCTCGAGGCGGCCCGGAACGCGGCCGAGATCAATCCCGCCAACGTGCCGGGGCAGCGTATCCTGCCCATCGGCGCGCCGGTCGACATGACCCGTGACGAACGCCTCGCCGTCGACACCACGAAGTACTGGGGCGGCAAGGGCATCTGGCTGACGGTCGGCTTCATGGACGGTCCGCCGGCCGCCCTGCGCACGAAGATCCTCTCGCATATGAACGCCTGGGGTGAGCACTGCCACGTGCGGTTCACCGAGGCGGCCGATCCCTACGTGCGCATCGCCCGCACCGTCGGCGGACCCGAAGGTGGATTCTGGTCGCATCTGGGGACCGACATCACGCTGATCGCATCCGACAAGCCGACGATGAACCTCGAGGGGTTCACGATGGACACGCCCGATTGGGAGTTCTGCCAAATCGTGCGCCACGAGACCGGACACACGCTCGGTTTTCCGCACGAGCATCTGCGCCCCGAGATCGTCTCGAGGATCGACCGGGCGAAGGCGATCGAGATCCTGGGGCGCGAGTGGCGCTGGCCCCCGCAGATGGTGATCGACAACGTGCTGACGCCGCTCGATACCTCGGCGCTGCTGGCGACGGCCAAGCCCGACACGCACTCCATCATGTGCTACACGCTGCCCGCCTCGGTCACGGTCGACGGCATCGCGGTCGAGGGCGGCTTCGACATCGACCCCACCGACGCGCAGTTCGCGGCGAGCGTCTATCCGCTGTGATGCGCGGCGGGCGCGGGCCCAAGGCCCGCGCCCGGTCCTTGTGGCTCGAGCGGCTCTACGCGACCTTCCGGGCCCTGTCGCCGAACTCCTGGTTGACGAGGACCTCGGTGAGGCGGTGCCCGGCATGCGAGACCACCGAGCTGGCGGAGCCGTTCCAGACCTCCTGGAGCCGGCCGGCGAAGCTCTCGGCCTCACCCAGGGTCTCGAACTCGAGCTCCCCGATCACCATGTGGTCGTCATCGAGCGGCCGCTCGATCGAGAGTCGCCGTACGCCGGAGGCTTCGCGTCCGAGGGGGTCGCTGTCGAAGATCCTCTTCCACGCGGCGTAGTCGGAGACGGTGTGCCAGTAGTTCAGAACGTACATGACGGGTCCTTTCGTACCGTTCCGGTGGGTATCACTGCTCTTTACCCGCAGGCGGCCCGGGGGAGAAGCGTATACGCCTCGGCCAGGGCCGCGACGCTCGACTCTCCAAATGGGAGAAATTCCCGCTCGTGCGGCTCGGATCGGCCCCGATGAGCCATACTTGAGAACAGTACGACAAGCGCAGGAACCAAGGAGACCAGACCATCATGAACGCGGTGCTTCACCTTCTCGCCAAGACCCTGGGCCGCCCGTTGGGTGGCCGAGGCGGCTACGACCCCACCGGCGAGCTCACGGGCGACGACGGCCCAGGCTTCGACGACTACGTGCGCGCGATCGAAGAGGCGCGGACGCGTCGCGGTCGTCTGCTGTCGCGACACTGACGGCGCGGCACTCGTCGGCCCGAGCGGCGCGACGCGGGGATGTCCGCTCGCGAGGGCCGGGCGTCGCGTGCCGGAAGAAGGTGTCCGCACCGACCCGCTGCGGGTCGCCTGGGTCAGTGTGACGGGGGGGAGCTTGTCGATGCTACGAGAGAAGTCGTTCTCGGCACTGGCAACCGGCGCGGCGCCAGGGGAGAGAGCAGGAGGTGCTGGACGTGGCGGAGAGGGAGGGATTCGAACCCTCGAGCCCTGGAACCAGGACTAACGGTTTTCGAGACCGCCGCTTTCAGCCATCTCAGCCACCTCTCCGCGCGGGTGCGCGAGCGCCGAACGGTGAGCGGGAGAGCGGGTCTGGCGGAGAGGGTGGGATTCGAACCCACGAGACAGGTTACCCCCGCCCACGCGATTTCCAGTCGCGCTCCTTAAGCCAACTCGGACACCTCTCCGGGCCGCGTCCCTCGTTCGGCAAGCCGACAGTATACCGCAGGCTCCGCGGCGACGACCGCGCCCCCGGCGTGCCTAGCGCCGCTGCTTGAAGAACTCCTGGAGCAGCTCGACCGACTCGTCTTCGAGCACGCCGCCGACGACCTCGACGGTGTGGTTGAGACGCGGGTCGCGCACGATGTCGAACAGCGTGCCGGTCGCGCCGGCCTTCTCGTCGGGCGCGCCGTAGACCAGGCGCGGGATGCGGGCCAGGACGATGGCGCCCGCACACATCGGGCAGGGCTCGATCGTCACGTAGATCACGGTGTCGAGCAGGCGCCAGTGGCCGATGTGCTTGGCCGCCTGCTCGATCGCCAGCATCTCGGCGTGCGCCGTGGGGCTCTGGCGCAACTCGCGCTCGTTGCCGGCCGAGCCGATGATCTCGCCCTGGAAGGTGATGACCGCGCCGATCGGCACGTCGCCCTGCTTGCCGGCCAGGGCGGCCTCGCGCAGGGCGAACCGCATGAAGTAGTCGTCGCGTGGAAAGTGGTGCTCGCTCACGGTCCTAGCTTGCCCGGGGAGCTACTGAGGATATCAGAGGCGCGAGCCGATAGATGAGCGAGGCGGCCGCACGGGCTGCGCCGGACGGGGAGGTCGTGGTGAGGGTGATGAGACGCGGCTTCTCGCGGGCCGACTGGATCGGCGACGGGGTCGTCACGATCGCGCTCGGCCTCACCGTCGTGCTCGGCGTCTTCCTGCCCTGGGCCAACACCTCGACCGGCCACGACGTCAACCTGAGTCCTCACGCGGCGGTCGGCGTGAACGGCGCCCTGGCCACGCCCTGGGGCCTGCCCGTGCTGGCCCTGGCGATCGTGGTCGTCGTCGTCGGCCTCGTCATGGTGGTCGCCGCGCCGCTCAGGCTCTCCGTGCTGCCCTGCCTCGCGGTCACGGCCGCCGGTCTGGGCATCACGCTCGTCAGCGTCACGGCGGGCTGGCACATCTGGGAACCCCTGCGGCCCGGCCTGGGCATGTACATCGACGTGCTCGGCGGCATCCTGCTGGTGCCGACCGGGCTCGCCTCGGCGATGGTGGCCGGCATCCTCACCTCGCCGGCGATCATGGCCAAGGTCCGGGAGCGGACGGCCCGCTTCGCCGCCCCGGTGCCGTCCTCGGAGCGCGAAGAGGCCTGACCCGGGCCCGACCGGCGGAATGTCGGCGGTCCTTGCGGCCGCTTGCGAGACTGCCGGACCCGCGCGCCCGGGCGACGCGCGATCTCGCGTCTGGCGATGGTCGGAGATCCTCCAGGATCTTTCGAGACCTCCGGGAAGGAATGACGCCGCCACGGCGTCGTTACGGGTGAAGGCAAGAAATCGTTCGACAGAAGGGTCGTCCGATGAAACGGATCCTCATCATCATCGCCGCGCTCGTGGCGGTCGCCGTGGTGTTTGCCGTCGTGCGCGTCGCGACCAGCTCGAGCACACCCGTCACCGAGTCCGGCAAGGCCGGCACGGCGACGCTACAGACCCGCAAGTTCCCCGGCGCCGGCACGGTGCTGGTCAACGCGGCGGGCCAGCCGCTCTACGCGGCCGAGCAGGAGGCCAACGGCATGGTGCACTGCAACGGTGCGTGTAACGCGTTCTGGAAGCCGCTCACTACGACGGGAACGCCTACGGCGACGGTGCCCGGCGCGATCGCCACGATCACGCGGCCTGACGGCAGCAAGCAGGTGACCTACAACGGCAAGCTGCTCTACACCTTCACCGTCGATCAGCCCGGCAAGGTCGCCGGCGACAACTTCCACGACGCCTTCGGCGGCCAGAAGTTCACCTGGCACGTCGTGCGGCAGGTGGGCGCCGCGACGCCCGCTCCCATGAGCGGCAGTGGCAGCAGCGGCGGCAGCGGCGGCTTCAGGTACTGAGAGACACACGGGCGCTCGCACCGCGAGCGCCCGTCGACGAAGCCCGGCACTCGTGAGTGCGAGCGCGAACAGGCCGGTCGGGGTCCGCGAGAGCGGACCCCGACCGGCCCGGCGCTCGCACAGGCGCCTCGTGGATCAGGGCGGCGGATCGGCGCCCGCGGTCTGCGGGCCTCGAGTGGCCGGGCCAGGCGGAACGCCGGGTGCGTGGGCTGACCGGCGGAGTGGAATGTTGGAGCGGTGAGCGACGTGACGGCAGGACTGAGCGAGCACGACATGGCCGAGCTGGCGGCGTTCGCCGACGGCACGCTTCCCGTCGAGCGTCGCGCCGCGGTCGAAGCGCGCCTCGCCGGCTCGGCGGAGCTGCGCGCGTTCGTCGAGCGCCAGCGGCGCGCCCTGACCGCCACGCGCGCGCTTGCGGCCGAGCCCGTGCCGGCGACGCTCGCCGCCTCCGTCGCCGCGGCTGTGCCGCGGCGCAAGCCCCGTCGCGCCGGCGGCCGCGGGCTTGCCTGGCGCCTGGGCCTCGCGGGCGCGCTCGTCGCCGCGGTCGCGGCGGTCGTCGTGCTGAGCCTGAACCGCGGGCCGGCCGCCCCGTCGGTCGCCGCGGCGGCCGGCCTCGCCCGGCAGGCGCCGAGCGGCGCTGCGCCGGCCTCGCTCGGCACGAGCGGCACGACGCTGGCGGCCAGCGTGCAGGGCGTCGCGTTCCCCGACTTCGCGCCGGCCTACGGTTGGCGCGCCGTCGGGGTGCGGCAGGCCCGCGTCGGCGGCCGCGCGGCCACGGCGGTCTACTACGGCAAGGAGGGCCGGCGGATCGCCTACGTGATCGTCGCCGGCCCAGGGCTTGCGCGGCCGCCCTCGGCGGCATCGACCACGATCGGCGGCGTGCAGTACCAGACGCTGCGCCTGAACGGCGCGCCGGCCGTTACCTGGCGGCGCGACGGTCACACCTGCGTGCTCACCGGCGCCGCATCTCCCGCCGAGCTGCTGACGCTGGCGAGCTGGTCGAGCGCCGCCGCGGGCCAGTCGGCGTAAGCCGGCCGTTGTCGAGTCGGCCGGCGTGACCGGGCGTCTCGGTGGCGCTCTGCCGGCGTCCGAGGGCCCCGCGATCAGTCCTCACCGCCGAGCCGCCGCGCCAGGCGATCGCGGGCCCGGAACAGCCGGCTGGTGAGCGTGCCCTCCGGTATCTGCAGGCTCCGCGCGGCCTCGCCGTAGGACAGGCCGACGACGTCGACGGCCACGAGCGCCTCGCGAAACTCGTCGGGCAGCCCGGCGATCGCCGCGTACACCTCGTCGCGCTCGGCGGCGGCGGCAGGCTCGGCGTCGGGCGGCCCTTGCAGCGGCGCGTCGTCGTCGAGCGGCACGGTCGCCGGCCGCCGGCTCGCCGCGCGGCGCTGGCTCACGAGCGTGTTGCGCATGGCGCGCACGAGGTAGCCGCGCTCGTCGAGCCCGTAGAGCAGGCGCGGCTTGGCGAGCACGCGGGCGCAGGTCTCCTGCACGAGGTCCTCGGCCTCTTCGCGCGAGCCGGTCCAGGCCCGGGCGGCCCGGTAGAGGCCCGGCAGCTCCTCGGCCACACGATCGGGGTCGAGGCGGCGGGGCGCGCGCATCCAGCTCGCGATTGCCCCTGTCTCCGCCGCCACCTCGCCCTCCGGTCCGTACCTTCGTACTCCCGGTTTCCCACCAGTCGGCGCCCGGTAACGGCGCCGGCCGCTCAGTCCAGGTAGTCGCCGGCCCCGGCGTCGAAGCACGAGAGGCGAGCGTTCACGGCGTCGCGCGCGGCGGGCGACCGCCGGCCTCGTCGTCGGCATGGCGCTGCACGACGGCGGTGAGCCCGTCGAGGAACCGCAGGATGGCGGCGCGCTCGTTGGGGGCGAAGGTGTCGGCCAGCTGCACGATGTCGTCGTTCAGCGGCAGGATGTGACGCAGGACCTCTGCGCGCGCGTGGTCGGTGACGCGGACCTCGAGACGGCGGCGGTCGGCGGGATGGGGCTCGCGGGCCAGGTGGCCGCGCTCGGACAGCCTGTCGAGCAGCGCCGTGATGGCGCCGGTGGTGACGTCGAGGCGGGGGGGGGGGGGGGGGGGGGG
>DATIYD010000214.1:0-8281 GCA_035517975.1 Thermoleophilia bacterium
ACCCCGCGCGGCAGCTCAGGCAGACGAACGTCACCGCGGATCCCTGACCGCTCGTAGCCGGCGGCTCCTGAGAGCCGGGCGGGGTGCGCTCGGCCACGCTCATTGCACGACCGCCCTGCCGCCGACCGCCCCGCCGCCGACGGCCCGGCCGTATACCGCTGCGTCGCCGGGGAGAGCCGCGAGTCGCCGCTCCGCCCACCGGCTGCGCAGGTAGGCGGCCGGGCCTACCGCCAGGCCGGTTCGCTCGAGCCGGTCGAGGCGAGCGGGGTAGCCAACGCCTTTGATCGCGTTCTTGCGCGAACCCGAGCTGGCAAGATAACGGACACCCCGGGGGACGCTGGCGACGAATCGTACGCGGTGGGGACCCGCGACGAGCTGCTTGGCCAGCATCGCACCCAGACCGATGCCGTACGAGAAGACCTCGTGCGAGAGCACCTCCATGGTATCGGGATGAGGGTGCCAGACGATGGCGCTCGGCTCGTAGAGCAGGGTCTCGCCGGCCAGGACGACGCGGATGAGAAGGTCGAGATCCTCGCCGCCGCGGGCCGGCGTCCCGGGGCCGAGCGCCCGATCGAACCCGTCGAGGGCCAGCAGGACGTCGCGCCGGAAGGCGCAGTTGCCACCCGATCCGAAATAGCCCGCGGTGTAAGGGAACAGGGGCTGCTCGTGCGGCTCCGGCGGATGCGCGAGAGAGTAGTCGCGCCGCACGAAGCCGTCGCCCACCGCGGAGAAACGCTCCATCAGCACCTGGGCGGACGTCTCGAGCTCGAGCGGCAGAATGGGGCCGGTAACGCACGCGACGTCGGGCCGGCCGGCGAACGCCGCGCGCAGCGACCCGCACCAGGCGAGCTCGGCCACGATGTCGTCGTCGGTGAAGACCACGATCTCGCCGCGCGCGGCCTGCAGACCGGCGTTGCGCGCGCGCGAGGCTCCGGGGATCGGCACCTCGAGGTAGCGCACCCGATCGTCGCCGGGAAAAGCGTTGTCGAGGGCCTCGCGCACGGTCGAGTGCGTCGGGCGGTTCTCGACGACGACCACCTCGAACGGGCCGCCGCGGTCGCCCGAGCCGTCTTTGTCGCCGGAGCCGCCCCGGTCGCCTGAGCGGCCCTCGGAGGCCATGATCGAACGTACGCAGCGCACGGCAGTCGCGGCCTGGTTGCAGGTCGTGACCACGTGAGAGACGAAGGCAGGCGCCGCACCGGGCGGCGCCGACGCCGGCCGACGCCGCGCCTTTGCCCCGACCGCCGCCTGAGTGTCGATCGACGCCTTGGCCGCGATCGACGCCTCGGCCCCGCTCGGCGCCTCGGCTCCGGTCGGCGCGAGCTGGTCGAGGTAGGCACGTTCCAGCACGTCGCCGCCCACCGTGCTCACTGCCGGCGCCTCGATGCCCAGCCAGCCGAGCGGCTCGTCGCCGTTCTTCACGAGCACGGCAAGGCCGCGGTACGGTGCGCCCGAGCGAGCGGGGGGCAGCTCGATATCGGCAAAGCCACGGCGCGTGTCGAGCGAGCGGACCGCGACCGGGGCGCCCAGAGCAAGGACATGGGTCTCCCCCACCACCCCGACCGCCGGCGCCACGCTCACAGGGCCGGCCCCCGACCTGGCGCGCTCACGACCAAAGCGACGGACACAGCGGTAGGCGCGCGTGCGCAGGCGCTCCGCCTGCCAGGCCAGAGGCGCGCCCCGGCCCTCGAGCAGCTGCCCGACCTTCTCGAGAGTCGTGCGCCCCGACACCGTGTAGCGCCCGATGGCCCAGCGATCGTCGCCGGGGTGTGAGAGGGCGTTCTTCACGCCGGCAGCCGAGCCGTACCCGGCACGGATGACCGCCGCCCGCACCGACCGATCGTAGGCGCCGTGCGGATAGGAGAAGCTCCGCACGGGCACACCCAGGGCCCGCAGCGCGTCGCGACTTTCCACGATCTCAGTCACCATCTCGCCGCGGCCGATCTCGTCGAGGTGGGGGTGACTGACCGAATGAGCGCCCACCTCGACGGCCTCGCCCATGTCGACCAGCGCCCCTATCTGATCGCTGGTCACCATGCCCGGAGCTCCGATCGAGCCGGTGACCACGTACACCGTCGCGCTCAGCCCGGCTGCCGTCACCGAGCGAACGGCGTCGAGCGTCTCGGCGTAGCCGTCGTCGAACGTGATGGCGACAGACCGCTCGTCGAGCTCGCCGGGCATGGCGAGACGATCGGCGAGCTGACTGATCGTGAGCGCGGTGCGACCGCTGGCCACGATCGCCTCGATGTGCGCGGCAAACGCCGCCGGGGACACGGCATAGGGGTCGTCGGAGGACGTGGCGATGCGGTGGTAGAGCAACACGGGGATAGCTGTCGCAGGATCGTTCACGGCTCGGCGGGACATTCGCCGGCACCTATGACCGCGCCGTGCCCGTGTCCGGCACGGACAACGCCAAGTTTGCTGCGAGACATCTTACTGCCTGGCATCTCGACCCCCTCAAGAGACGATCCCCCGCAGCTGATGCCCACCCATGATGGGTTCTAGTCAGGCCGTATGCAACATTTGCGCGGGGCCGGCAACGCTACTAGGTTGGCGATGGGGTCTCATTGCGCACAATAGGCGACATGCCGCGAAGCAGCCGACAAGACATCGTCGACAACGTGGCCGTGCTCATGTACCACGACGTCGCGAGCACGCTGGCGAGCCGCGCGTTTCGCCGGTTCGTCGTGCCGCCGACACTGTTTGCCGAGCATCTGCTGGCTCTGCGCGAAGCCGGCTACGCGACGGCTCACATCTCGCAACTGGGCGACCCCCGGGCCGCGGGACCGCTCGTCTTCCTCACCTTCGACGACGGCTTCGCCACGATCGTCGAGAACGCGCTGCCGGTCCTCGCCGAGCAGGGTATGACGGCCACCCTGTTCCTGCCCACGGCGTTCATCGGTGGTCGGGCCGCCTGGCTTTCGGGCACGGGTGAGGCGTGCCGCCCGTTACTCGCCTGGCAAGACGTGCGAGGCGCAGCCACCGCGGGCTTTGAGATAGGCAGCCACGGCCACCGGCACCTCGAGCTCGACGTCATCCCCAAGGAGTCGCTGGAACAGGAGCTCAGCGTGAGCAAGGGACTCCTCGAAGACCAGACGAGCACCGCCGTGCAGTCGCTCGCTTACCCGTTCGGCTATCACGACAGGCACGTGCGAGCGGCGACTGTGCGCGCCGGCTACCGGGCCGCCTGCGAGGTGGGCTACGGGTTGCATCGCGTAAGCCGTGACCCGCTGCGCATCCGCCGCCTGCTGATCGGGCCCGATTTGAGCGGCGACGGCCTGCTGCGGCTGATGACCGACGGTACGCCGACGGTCGATCAGCGCGCGCGCCGCGCCACGCGCCGGGTCTGGAGGCTCGCACGCCGCGCTCGTGCCGCTGTCGAGGCCTCGAGAAGCCCCCACCGCACGATGCCGAGGCCCTCGCCATGACGGACGCGGCCGAGCACGAGGCAGCTGCGGCGGCGGCCGAGCCGACGACCGAGACGCGACCGCAGGCACCGGTCGTTCCCGCCGCCGCTCCGCGGGTCACGTGGCGGGCCAAACCCAAGCCGGCCGTCCAGCGGACTCCGTCCGGTCTGGGAGCGGTGAGCGTCGTCATCTGCAGTCATCTGGCTGAGCGCTGGGACCGGCTTCGCGCGGCCGTGCAGTCGATCGAGCGCCAGACCATCCCGGTCCACGAGGTCGTGGTGGTCGTCGACGGCGATCGTGACCTTGCGGCGCTGGCCGAGAGGCATCTCGCCGACACGTGCACGCTGTTGACGCGAGACACCCCCGGGGGCCTGTCGGCGGCTCGCAACCTCGGCCTGTCGGCCGTGAGCACGCCGTTCGTCGCTTTCTTCGACGACGACGCCGAGGCCGACGAGCACTGGCTCGAGCGTCTCATGGAGCCGCTGGCCGACCCCGACACGCTGGGCGTCGGGGGTCGTTCGCTGCCCCGCTGGGACGCCGGTGAGCCGGCCTGGTTCCCGCCGGAGCTGCTCTGGGCGGTCGGCTGCAGCTACGCGGGCCTGCCCGACGAGATCGCCCCCGTGCGCAACGTGTTCGGCGGCTGCGCCGTGTACCGGCGCGAGCTCTTCGACACGAACGGCGGTTTTCGGACCGACTTCGGGCGGCACCCCGGCGGCGCGGCCGGCGGCGAGGAGACGGAGTTCTGCCTGCGCGCCGCCGCACGTAGCCCGGGCGGCAGGTTCGTTTACAACCCCGCCGCCGTCATGCACCACCACGTGCCGGCCGGCCGGGCCACCGTCCGTTACCTGATCAGACGCTCGGCGGACGAGGGTCGCTCCAAGGCGCTCTTGCTGGCCGCCACGCACGACGGCGCCCCGCGCCACTCGGCCGCGCCGCGCAGGCTGGCGACCGAGACGACCTACCTGCGCGGCGTCGTGGCCCGCGGGCTCTTGCCCGAGCTGGGAGGCGCACCCGAAGAGGGGCTCTGGAGCGTCGCGCGGTCGGCCGTGCTGGCGCTGAGCATGCTGGCCGCGGCGTGGGGATTCGCGGCCGGCCTGATCGGCCAGCTCCGACGGCGCCATTCGAACGCGTAGAAGAAGGCGGCGGCCACGACGACCGCCGCGACGAGCGCGGCGGCGAACTCCAGGGGGCCGTCGCCCCAGCGCGTGACGACCAGCCAGACGATCGCCCAGTGCGCCAGGTAGAGCGCGAACGAGATGGTCCCGAGCCAGACCAGCGGGTCGAAGATACGGCTGTTGGAGAGTCGCGCGAGCGGCGAGAACAGCAGGAGCCAGATCGGGATCAGGACGCTGATCTCGGCGACCCAGCGAGCGCTGTACCCGGGAGTGAGGACCGCCAGGGCGAGGAACGGCACGACGGCCAGAGCGGCGAGCCGCAACCCCCCCACCCTGCGGTGCCAGAGCGCCTCGCCGAGGACCATGCCCACACAGACCTCGACCATGCGACAGCCGATGAACCCCTGCAGGAAGTAGGCATGCCCCGGCGCGAGGTGGCCGACGAACTGGAAGCAGGCGGCCTGCACGACGACGGCCATACCGACCAGGCACCAGGGGCCCCAGCGAGCCAACGACCAGGCCAGCACCGGGAAGAGCAGGTAGAACTGCAACGCCAGGCTGATGTACCACCACTGCGGCGATCGCGCTGCGAGCGGCCAGTAGACCGACGGCATGACGATGTTCGTTCCCGTGAGCCAGAACGGCAGCTTCCAGAGCTGCCCCGCCAGGTTGCCGGCGAGAGCCGAGACGACGAGGATCGGCACGGCCACGAACCAGAAGAGCGGGAAGATGCGCCGCAGCCGGCGCCCGTAGAAGGCGCCCACACCGCGCAGCCGGTCGCGCGACGACGCGGCACCGGAGGGCAGGTCGTAGCGCTCCCACGACTTGACGAGACCGAGCCCGCTGACGATGAGGAAGATGCTGACACCCCAGCCGCCGGTGGTGTTCAGCAGCGCCGGCGCCGGAAGACGGTGAGCGCCGACCATGAGGCTGATCTCGAAGAAGTGGAACACGATGATCGCCAGGATGGCGAGCGCGCGCAGTATGCGGATCGGCCGATTCGGAGTCATGGCGGTAGGCTACTACCACGGCCGGGAAGTGGGCGGTGGCCCGGCGTTCACGGGCACGTCGTTGCCGTGCCTTATAGTGGGCCAGCCATGACTCGTCCGACATGAGCACGCCCGCCGACACGCCACCGACACTGACAGACGGCCAACTTCCCCTGGAGCCGTTCAGGCACACGGGACCGACGGCCATCGGGCTGGTCGACCTCGACCTCGGCTCCGTCCCGGCCATGCCGGCCGGCGGCGGGAACCGAGTCGAGTTTCCCGACGCCCTGCTTCTCGTGCGGCTGCACGGCGAGCCGCTCGGCGTCGTGTACCTCGACCGCCCGCTCCGCGAGGTGAGCTCGACCGAGTTGTGCGAGGCGGCCTGGTCGCGACTCGAAGGTGCGATACGGCGTCATGTCGAGGAGGCCGGCTGCCTGCCGCGGCCGGAACGTGCCGCGGACGTGATGCGGTCGAGCGGAGGCGAGACCGAGTGCCGGTTCAACGAGGCGGTGCAGCCTCCGGGCTCCGTCGCCGTGATCGTGCCATCGAGCGGACGCGGCGGCCGACTGCGAAGGTGTCTGGCCGGCCTCGCCGACGTGTCCGGACCCGAGTACGAGATCATCGTGGTCGACAACCGGCCCGGCAGCTCAGAGACGAAGAGCATCGTCGACGAGGCGCGGCTTCTCACGCGGCACCCGGTCGGCTACGTCCCGGAACCGCGACCGGGCAGCGCCGTCGCCCGCAATCGCGGTGTGTCACAGACACGGGCCGATATCCTGGTCTTCGTCGACGACGACATCGTCGTCGACCACGACTGGTTGCGCTGGCTCGTCGCGCCGTTCGCCTGCGACGAGGTCGGAGCGACGACCGGGTTGGTCCTCCCGCTCGAGCTCGAGACGCCGGCGCAGAAGCGGTTCGAGCTCTACGCGGGCACCTCGCTTGGTCTGAGGCGGCGGTCGTACGATCTCGAATCCAACAGCGCCCGCGAGCGCCTGCTCTATCCGTTCTGGGGGGGCATCTTCGGGGGCGGCGCGAGCATGGCGGTGAGGCGACAGGGATTCCTGGCGGGCGGCGGTTTCGACCCGGCGCTGCGCACCGGTCAGGACATCGATGCCCTCAGTGCGGCGGTGCTGCGCGGGGAGCGCCTTGTCTACGAGCCCAGATCGCTCTGCTGGCACCCGGGCCATCGTGACGACGCGGCCCTGCGTCGCCAGCTCTTTACCTACGGCGTCGGCTTCACCGCGGTCCTCACCAAGGCGGCGCTGCACGACCGGCGCTTCTGGGCCGCCGCGGCACGCTCGGTGCCGATCGCCCTGGAGTTGGGCAGAAAGCGGCGTTCCCGCCGTCGAGACGGCCGTCCGACGCTGCCGGCCGAGTTCGCCCATCTCGAGAAGCTCGGGATGCTGTGGGGACCCGTGCGCTACGCGACCGGCGCCGCCCGGTCGCGGCGCCTGGCCCTCGATCGCGTCATCACGGGCGGGTGACGCCGCCCGGGCGCGGGGCCGACCGGCGCCGGCGGCCATGCCCCTCACCGTTGTCCCGACGGTATACGCCGGATCCGAAGCCTGACCCGAGCTTCGCGAGGCCATCCGCCGGGGCACGTACGACAACACTGGTTTGGGTCGCTGCAGCGGGCGGTAAGTTGCTGTCCTCTTAGACGGACGTGCGGGCTGGAGGGGGCGTTTGTCGCGGGGGGCTTGATCGTATGCGACGCCGGTCACCGGCGTCCGCCGGACCCCCGATCCCCCGTTGTTCTGGCATCGCGCGGTGAAGAGCGCGTCGTGGAGGCGCGCAGACACGACGCACCTCGGGCCGCTGGATTGGGCCCGTCTTCAGCCGAGAGAGTTGGGTGCGGCATCTGAGGGGGGTGCCACATCGACCCGAAATACGAAAGCGGAGACGTTTCAGCCCTCCGGGGGGCCGCCCGTCCGACAGTCGTCATGCCCCCTCACACATCGGACGGCGACCCCTCGGTCATCCGGCCGGCCACAACGGGGCGTCGCCGGCGCCGCGCCGCGGCGTCGGCGACCGCGCCCCGGGTCAGCGTCGTCATCCCCGCGCTGAACGAGGCGGCCAACCTCGAGCACGTGTTGCCCGAGCTGCCCACCGGGCTCCACGAGGTCATCCTGGTCGACGGCGCCTCGACCGACGGCACCTGCGAGACGGCGCTTCGGCTGCGCCCCGACATACGCGTGATCAGGCAGACCAGACGGGGCAAGGGCAACGCTCTGGCCTGCGGCTTTGCCGCGAGCACCGGCGACATCATCGTCATGCTCGACGCCGACGGCTCGGCCGACCCGGCCGAGATCCCGCGCTTCGTCGACGCCCTGCTGGCCGGCGCCGACTTCGCCAAGGGCACACGCTTCGCCGCCGGCGGCGGCAGCGCCGACATCACGCGACTGCGCAGCCTGGGCAACCGCCTGCTGACGGACTTCGTCAACGTCACATCCCACACGAGATACAGCGACCTGTGCTACGGCTACAACGCCTTCTGGGCAGCGACTTGCTTGCCTGTGCTGGACCTCGACTGGTGCTCGCCGGCACCCGACGACGAGGGCCGTCTGTGGGGCGACGGTTTCGAGATCGAGACGCTGATCAACGTGCGCATCGCCGTCGCCGGTTTGAGGGTCATCGAGGTGCCCAGCTACGAGCGCTCGCGCCTGCACGGCGTGAGCAACCTGAACGCGACCAGCGACGGCCTGCGCGTGCTGCACACCATCCTGAGCGAACGCCGCCGGGCGGCGAGAGACCGCCGGCCGGGCGCGGCGCC
>DATIYD010000215.1:0-5194 GCA_035517975.1 Thermoleophilia bacterium
CGCGTGACGATCTCGAAGTCGACCTCCATGACCTCGGCGGTGCCAGGCCTCTGGATCTTCACGACCACGTCGCGCCCGTCGTGGAGCTTGGCACCGTAGACCTGGCCGATGGAGGCCGCCGCCAGAGGCACGCTCTCGAACGTCGCGTAGAGCTCGGTGGGGTCGCCCTCCAGCTCGGAGGTGATGACCGGACGCATCTGCTCGAAGGGCAAGGTGGGAACGTCGTCCTTCAGCTTGCCAAGCTGGGCGGCCATCGCCGGTGAGATCAGGTCGTGGCGCGTCGCCAGGAGCTGGCCCATCTTGACGAACGTCGGCCCCAGGCGTTCGAGGGCACGCCGCACGCGGACCTCGCGGGGCGCCTTGCGACCCTCGAGCTCGGGCGCGTCATCAGGGATCTCCTCGAACGACGACCCGCTCGGCGCGTAGTCGTCGACCCCGGTGCCCTTGAACAGAAAGAGGACCCGCTCGTCCCAGAGGATCGCGGCGATCTCGCGGTAGCGTTCGCGGCGCCGCTCGCCGCGGGGCCGTGCCGTCTCAGCCATGGGCACGACACCTCCCTCGTCCTGACCATTCGCTTCGTTGGCGGCGTTGCCTACGCCGTTCTGCCGATGCCTGCGACGGGACACCCCAACGCCCCCCGACAGCCGAGCTCAGCATCGGGTCAACTCCTAGTTCTTCCTCGCCTGCATCGCCTTGAGTTCGGCCATCTGCTCGGCCAGGTACTCGAGCAGGATCTCGGCCTTCAGGTTGACCTGGTAGTCGTTCTCCGCACGCAGCCGGTCTCGAGCCTCCTGGCGATTCTGGCTCATCATGATGATCGGTGCCTGGATGGCCGCCAGACAGGAGAGCAGAAGGTTGAGCAGGATGAAGGGGTAGGGGTCCCATCGAGCGGCGATCGCTATTGCGTTGATCGCGATCCAGATACCAAGGAAGAGCAAGAATCCGATGATGAACGCCCAGCTACCGGCGTAGTCCGCAAGCCTGTCGGCGGCTTGCTGGCCGAAGGTCAAGCGCTCGTCTTGAAGCGCATTGACGTTGGCCGCAACGCGTTCGTCTATCAGTTGCTCGACCCTGCGCCTCTCGTCGGGGTCGATGAGTTCGCTCTCGGCCTTGGTAGACATCCCAGCCTCCGTCGTGTTGGCATAAGGGGCGTGCACACTGCGCGAATGCAGGAGGGCGTAGTCAGCTAGAACCGACTGCGACCCGACGCGGGCAAGCGTGCGGTTGAAGCTGCCCAAGCCGCGCGAGCCCAGCGCCTGCGGTGACGCCGACCGGGCGGCGGCCGATCATCCATCGCGAGGGCCCTGTCGGGCGGGCGATGGGCGCCGAATACTCGATCCCCGGACAACGGCCCGGTCGAGGATCAACTGTGGTCGCTTCCGTCGCGCCGTCACCAAGGGGACCGGGGGGCGCCGGCTGGCACGGTTGCAAAGCTGGAGCCCTACGCTGCCTTGATGTGCCTCGTCTCTTCCGGGACGGCCTGCTCCGAGTGCTTCAGGACGCGGTGCAGATCGAGCAGCCGCAGCCCGGCCACGAACGAGAAGACGCCGTAGACGATGAAGAAGACGCCCACCATGACCGCGAGCACGACGATCGTGACGTTCGGCCTGGCCAGCGCCAAGACACCAATGGCAGTCAGGATGATGCCACGCACCAGCAGGACCGCGCGCGGCTTGACCACGGCGTCGGTGAGCGCGAGGTAGATGTCGTAGATGCCCCACACCATGAGGCCCCAGCCGACGAACATGGCAAGTACGAAGAGCGTGATGCCCGGCCAAGCCAAGGCGATGATCCCCGCCGCCGCCGAAGCGGCGCCGGCCGCAATGGCAAGCCAGCGCACGTGACGGCTCGTCGAGCCCACCACGATCTCGAGGGCGCCGCCGTACAGAAGAAAGATGCCGAAGAGCACCGCCAGGGTCGAGACGGCGCTGATCTGGGACGACAGCGTCACCGCCCCGAGGCCCACCGAGACGAGCCCAACGAGCGCGTAGAGCCACCAGTAGCCGCTTGCCCGCCTGCTTTGCTCGAGTTCCATGTCCAAGGGCGGAACCAGCGGGGAACCCTCCCGCGTGTCGGTCGTTTGCCCGTCCATGCTCCCACCTCCAATCTAGTCGTGCGGTCCCCTCGATGCCGAGTGGGCCTCCGCTCGCCAGCGCCCGGTATGGCACCGTCTGTCTTTGTCTTCTCGCTGCAGCGAAAAGTAATGGCGTTATTGGCGCCGCGCAGATTCGCCTGTGCCAAGTGAACGGAGGGAGAAAGCAGTGTCGGCCAGTGGCCCGTTTGCTCGAGTCGCTACGGCAACTCGCTAAGCGACCCGACCAGCTGGTCTCTCCTCGTCGGGCGTGGCCCCGGTCGAAGCTTGTTCGCTGAGTCCTTCATCCTCGCTGGGCAGCAGGGGGCTGCCCTCGTCGGGCTTCTCTTCGGTCCTTCGCTCGGCGAGGTCGGCGAGGCGTTCCACTCCCCTGGCCCGCAGAATCTCGCCCACGCCGATCTGGACGGCGCTGGCGATCGGGATCGCGAGGAGGACGCCCACCAGGCCGCCGAGAATGGCGCCGGCCAGCGAGACCAGCAGCACGATGAGCGGCGACATCGCTACTGTCTTGGCGTAGATCACCGGCGCCAGGACGTGGTTCTCGGTCTGTTGGTAGACGACGAAGTAGACGACCAGCAGCACGGCGGCCAGCCAGCCGACCGAGAGCGCCACCAGCACGCACAGCACGGCGCCCAGGGTGGCGCCGATCAGGGGGATGATGTCGAGCAGCCCGACCGCCAGGGCGAGCGGCAGGGCGTAGGGCACGCCGAGGATCGACATCGCGGCAAAGGAGCCGATGCTGGCGAGCAGGCTGATGAGCAGGTTGCCGCGCACATAGCCGCCCACCGAGCGCTGCATGCGGTGTCCTACGACATCGACGTGCCGGCCGCGCTCGCCGAGTGCGTCGACCAGCACCTTCCAGCCGCGCGGCCCCTCGATGAGCAGCATGATGGTGATCGTGACAATGGTCACCGCGGCAGCCACGATGGCCGCCGCCTGCGAGAAGATGGAGGCAATCGAGCGAGGGCCGGCGACCAGGTGGAAGACGCGGCCGGGCGTGATCTGTCCGATGCGGCTCTCGACGTGGAAGTGTTGCTCGACGAAGGCGAGCGGTCCACCCGGCTTGAGCAGGTCGTGAGCCAGATGCGGCAGGTTGGAGAGCAGTTCACGGGACTGGCGCAGGAGCGGCACCGCCACCGCCACGTCGATGGCCAAGACAACTACGACGGCGGCCAGAGTAATGAGGCTCGCGCCGAGCCAGCGCGGCACGTGGCGGCGCTCGAGCCAGGCCACTCCCGGCGCGATCGTCAAAGCGAGCATGACCGCGATGAGCAGCCAGACAATGATCCTGCGCAGATCCCAGACCAGAATGATGAGCAAGGCACTGCCCACGACGACCGCGACGATGACGACCGTCCGCAGAGCCACCTCGGCGAGGCTAAGACGCTCGCGTCCATCCTGATCGGGAGTCACCGTTGTGACGTACCCGGGCGGCGCGCCTGGCAAGCTGAACGACGTTTCGGGATCAGGACCGTCGCCGTCGCCTCGACCTCGTCGTTCGTCGCGGGTGGAATGCGAGATCGTCGATGGATCGACGTGTACTCCCTTTGTACTCCCAACTAGCGCCACGCGTGCCGAATCGAGCCGACCACTCTCGATTCCGGAACGATTTCTTCTCTGCAAAAGGCCGGTTTTCGCCGACTACAGCCGACCCCGCCAGACGGCCCTGACCGACCCGGAGGGTTGTAGGTTCGAGTCCTACCCGAGGAGCCAACTCTTACAAAGCCCCTGCAAGCGGCGTATGCCGGCGAAAGCCGAGGCCGCTTGCGGGGGCTTCATGTACTCCCTTGCCCAGCCATCCGAGCGTGCCCAGCACCCAAGCGTGATGAGCTATCGTGTTCATTGTGTGGAACAGGCGCGACGCGGAACGGCGGTGGTTCACGGAGATGCGTTTGCGGGGGCTCACGATCCTTGGAGTCGCTTCTGCACTGACGTTGGACGTGGCCATTCTCGCTGCCATTGCCCTCTCGCCATGGTTCAGCTTCTCCAACAATGAGCTGAGTGACCTGGGAAACACGAGCTCGAACGGAGGGGCGAGTCTTCTGTTCGATGGAGGGCTCGTGCTGGCGGGCCTCCTGATGTTCGCCTTCGCCGCCCTCATCCCTTACAGGTCGCGGCACAACAGAGTCCTTGTCTGGACCATCCCCCTCGCCGTAACCGCCGTCGACCTAGCCCTGGTGGGGGTGTTTCCAGAGAACGTCCCGGGCCCGGTCCACCGTGTCGTCTCCGGCGTGCTCTTCCTCATGATCACGATCACGCTGATCTCGTATGGCTTCTCTGCGCGGTTGCTCGGCTCCCCTCGAGTGGGCTCGATCGCGCTGGTCTTCGGGTTCGTTACCGCATTCATCTGGATCACGACGTGGCCCTGGTCCGGCGTCGTGAATCAGTGGTCAGTATGGCCCTGGGGTGGAGTCTCAATACAGGAGTCGTTGACAGCGGCGATGTTTACCACATGGCTGGTCATCGTCGCGTTGAAGATGACCGGCTCACCCCCATAGGGGCTCGCACACACGGGGCCTGAACCGCTCGCCTCCCCAGCTACGATGCCAGTGGCTACCGGAGGGTCCTTCCCGCCCACGCCTCTAGGGGCGGAGGTCATGTTGGCCTTTCCCCGCTCATTGGACGAGGGAGAGGACCATCTCGGCCGCCTTGCGCGCGCCGTCGGCAGGGGGCGCGGCATAGTGCGGCGTCGAT
The DNA here is from genome assembly GCA_035517975.1 of Thermoleophilia bacterium. GTDB lineage: Bacteria > Actinomycetota > Thermoleophilia > UBA2241 > UBA2241 > Bog-752. The sequence continues at coordinate 4,787 of DATIYD010000215.1, forward strand.
CCGCAGAGTGACAACACCGCTGCTGCCAGCGCGTCGGGGGTGGTGCGCGACGGCGCCATACGGAATCCCCCGCCGAGGCGCTCCAGCCGTGGAGCGACAGACTGCTCCTGCTCGAAGTGGCCTTCGAGCGGAAAGTACACGAACGGCCTTCGGAGCGCGGTCAGCTCCATCGTGGTCGTGCCGCCGCCCTGCGTGATGGCGACGTCGCAGGCCGCCAGGTGTCGGTAAAGCTCGGGCACGTAGCCGAGGGCTTCGACGCCGTCGCCAAGCGCCAGGGACCCCGGGGGTGGGCCGTCCAATCACTGAAACCCGCGTAGCCTGACCCTGCCCGCCTGGCGCCCGCGCGAAATCCCGAAAGCGGGGTTTCTGGGTCGTTACGACCGCTATCGAGGGCGTGACGCAATTCCG
>DATIYD010000216.1:0-8206 GCA_035517975.1 Thermoleophilia bacterium
CCGTCGGGTCGATCGTCACCCACGAGCAGTGCTCACGGATGTTGGCCATCTGCAGCAGGAACGGGTTGAGCCCGCCGTCGGAGGCCGCCTTGCGGAAGGTGGGCTCGTGCATGGTCGGCGAGCAGGCCGCGACGACCGCCCGCGTGATGCCGAGCTCCTTGATGTCGTTCTTGATGAGGTCCTGGCCGGGGTCGGAGCACATGTACTTGTACTCGCGCGCCACGGCCACGTTGGGCTGCGTGGCAGCCCACTCGACGACCTCGGTCACGTCGACCTTGCCGGCGATGTTCGTACCGCAATGGCAGACGTAGACGCCGATCTTCTCTTCAGCCATCGTCATCTCCTCCTCGCCGCTCACGCCGGGATCGCGGCGAGCAGGCCGTCGCACGAGACGACCTGCTTGTCGATGGCGAGCTTGTAGGGTTCGACGCCGAACGCGAGGCCGGCGAGCTGGGTGAAGTACATGACCGGGATGTTGAAGCTGGTGCCGAAGGTGGCGTTGACCCGCGGCTGGTAGGCCTCGAGGTTCATCTCGCACAGCGGGCAGGCGGCGACGATGACGTCGGCGTCCTTGTCGGCCGCCGACTTGAGCAGCTCGTGGCACATGCGCAGGGCGGCGTCTTCTTTGGTCATCATCATCATGCCGCCACAGCACTTGACCTTGCTCGGATAGTCGACGACGTCGGCGCCGAGCGCCTTGAAGAGCTCGTCCATGGTGGTCGGGAACTCGGGATCGTCGAAGGTGCCCATGGGCCGCGAGTACTGGCAGCCGTAGTAGGGCGCCACCTTGATGCCGGTGAGGCGCCGGGTGACCTTCTCGGTGATGGCCTCGAGGCCCACGTCGTTGATCAGCACGTCCATGACGTGGCGCACGTTCTTGGTGCCGTCGTAGGTGCGCCCGACGGCGCCCAGGGCGCCGTTCACGGCCTTGAAGACCTCGTCGCTCTCGTTCATGTAGCGGTTGGTCTTGGAGAGGGTCGTGTAGCAGGCGTTGCAGATGGCGATCAGGTCGTCGTCGCTCTGCTTCTGGGCGATCGCCAGGTTGCGGGCGGCGATGGCGAACGAGTCGAGCTCGCGTACCGAGAAGTAGCTCGTGGCGCCGCAGCAGTTCCAGTCGTCGAGCTCGCGCAGCTCGACGCCCAGCTTGGCCATGAGGGCGCGCGTCGAGATGTCGTAGGCCTTGCCGGTCGCTTCGGCCGAGCAGCCGGGGTAGTAGAGGTATCTCATTGGATCTTCGCCTCCTCGGCCTCGAGGTACGCGGAGATCTTGGCGAGCTCGTCGCGGCCCCGGATGTTCTTGGCAAACAGCGGCAGCCGGCCGCCGAAGAACAGCTTGGCGCCGACGCTCGTGAACTTGAGGGCCAGGCCGGGGTTCTTGGTCATGACGAACTTGCCGATGAGCTCGACCTCGTGGTTACGGCCGTGCTTGTGCACGCTGTCGATGAAGTACTTGGTCATGGCCGGGTTCTTGCTCCCGCGCGGCAGCAGGTCGTACTTCATGCCGAGGCGCTTGAGCTCGTACATGAGGTCGGTGATCTTGATGCCGGCCGGGCAGCGCACCGTGCAGTAGTAGCACGAGGTGCACAGCCAGATCGTGTTGCTCTTGACGACCTTGTCGATCATGCCGGCCCGGAAGGCGCCGATCACCTCGCGCGGACCGTAGTCCATGAGGTAGCTGGTCGGGCAGGAACCGGTGCACGTACCGCACTGCTGACAGATCTTGATCTTCTCGCCGGCGGGCATGCGCATGACGTCGTTGATGAACGCCTTGTGCACCGCCTTGGCCTGTGACGTGGTAGCTAGCTCCGTCATTCTCCTCTCCAGATCATCACGTGGCTCCCCACGACTTGAACCCACGCGCGGCGCCCTGCCGGCGCGGCGTGGAGCTGACCAATCCAGTCTCTGCGAATGCCGGGGCTCGCTCCCCCCGCCTCCCTCAGTCGGCGCGGCCGCGTGTGGCGGCTGCATCGGGTGTTGTCGGCGCGCATTGTCGGCGCCCTTGTGAATCGTGGTGCAAGTGCCTGAAGTGTAGCACGACGAGTGTGGCGCATGCAGCCGGATTTGGGCAACCTGCAGCTTCGGAACGGAGCGCACAACGGACCGCGTTTGGTGGGCCGTTGTGTACAAACAGAGGCTCGAGGAGACTGCCGTTCGCGGCCTCCGTCCGTGCGACATGGCCGGCGACGGCACGCCGGCATCGCCGGCCGCGCTCGCGCTTGGCACGAACGGCCCGGGTGACCTACAATCTGGCGGCGTTCACACGCGGGCCGACGTAGCTCAGCTGGCAGAGCACATCACTCGTAATGATGGGGTCCGGGGTTCGATTCCCCGCGTCGGCTCCAAGAATATCCGGTAAAACACGGGTTCGCCTCCTCCCCACCCTTGCCAGTGACGCCCTCCTGTCGCGCGTTTGTCGAACGTCGGCCGATCGTGCCGGTGAAGATGTGCTCGTGCACCACGTCCGCGACCTCATCGCGATCTCGTCTCCTTCGACCGATCGTCTTGGTCGACCCCCGCCTGGTTGTCTGACGGCGTCCGCGAATACAGCGAGACGAGCCGAGCAACCGCCGTGACCAGATAGATCTGCCCGAGCAGGGCCTCCAGGACGACCAGCACGCGGGGCACCGCGCTGGCCGGCGTGAAGTCGCCATAGCCCACGGTGGTCATCGTGATGAAACTGAAGTACAGGTAGATCGAGGGCTCGGTCTCGACGCCCTGCTTGAAGAAGTTGGGGTGCACACCGTTCACACCGAGGTAGAGGAAGGTGAACAGCAGCCCGATCATGAGATAGACGCAGATCGCGCCGATCAGAAGACGCGGCGTGACCTGGCGGCTCGTGAGGATCACCCTGCCGATCGCAAAGGGCGACACGAGCAGCAGTGCGAACAACATGAAGTAGACGAAGTCGTTCAGCCGGGAACTGTCGGTGGCGAGGGCCACGATCGAGACGACCACCGCGAGGACGGCCGCCGCGAAGGCCACTCGCATGGTGCGCGGCTTCGCCTCCGAGGTGCGCAAGGCGAGCAGCAGGGTCACTGCCGTGAGCGGCGTGTAGGTGAAGGTCGCCCACTTGCTCGCACCCGCCAGGCCGACCACAAGGATGTCGGCCACCAGAAAGCCGAGCAGCAGTACGTAGCGTCCGGTGCGGGTTGGCGGATGACCGAGGCGCAGGCTGCCCAGCCGGTCCGGGGCTGCCCTCGGTCGCGACTCGGGTCCCACGCCGGTGTCGGGCTCATCGGCCGGCATGTCCCCCTCGCTGTAGCCATGACCGGCCACTCGTCTGACCGCTCAGGCCGCCTGACGAGTCGCTTTCGGGCTTGCCTTGGCGCCGCGCTTCTGGAGCAGGTAGGTGAGCAGCGTGAAGGCGAGGCCGATCCCCACGCCGGCCAGCGTGAACAGCACGCGCCGCCCCTCGCTGGCGAAGTTAGTGGGGTTAGCAATATCGATGGAGATGAGCACAGACCCGGCGATCGCGGTGCAATAGAGCGCGTAGTTGACCGTGCGAACGGAGACCCCGGCGGCGACGAGCAAGACGATCACGACACCCAGGGCGTACTTGTTGTGGACCGTCAGCAGGAAGAGAGCCGCCACCGCGGCGCCCAGGATGGCGCCGGTCAGGCGCTGCCCGGCCACCAGGGCCGACTGCTGCAGGTTGGACTTCATGGCGACCAGCGCGGCGACCGGCATCCAGTCGGCGTGGGGTAGGTGCAGCCCGAAGGCGATCGCCACCGCGACCGTTGGGGCCAGGGCGCGGATCACGGCAAAGGCCACCACCGGGCCGGTCAGCTTGACCGCCGCGGTGGAGGCGGGAAACTCGGGGATCCACTGGGGTCGCTCCTTGCGGCCGCGGGCCAGCCACAAAGCGCCGGTGACGGCGATCCACAGCGCCGTCGCGATGAGCCAGGCCACCGTCTCCTTCCAGGTGCTGACCTTGATACGGTCGGCCTTGTAGGCAAGCGGCAGCGAGATGGCGATCAGGAACCAGTAGGTGAGCAGCTCGCCGGACTCGAAGCGGTGCAGGCCGAACCTCACGGCCAGACCGCCCGACAGGGTCACTACGAAGGTGGCCAGCACCACCCACCCCCAGGCACTCTCACCGATGCCGAAGCCCAGGGCGGTGAGGAGAGCGCCCAGCACCCCGAACAGGGCCATGCGCTGTACCCGGTAGCCGAACTTACCGCCGGGGTCGCTCAGGGCCGCAAACAGCACGGCGAAGATGAAGGTGAGCACGTAGCCCACGTGTCCGAGCCCGATCAGCAGAGCGGTCAACACCAGGAGGACCCCCGCGACGATGAAGCCGCGCGGCAGGTTGAGTCCCTTGCGGTTCAGCTCGAATAGCTTTGCCAACCGGCTCATGGCCCTCCTTCAACGGCGACCCGCGGTACGCGCCTCTCCGCACAGACCCGGCCGACATACGGGGTCGCGGTCAACCGCGGCTAGTCCCGACGGCTGTCTCTTCCCGATGGAAGAGTTGAACACGCCGTCGCAGGTGGTCCTGCCAACTCCGACAGGCGGCCTCATAGGCGAGCAGGACGGTGACGGCCGAGGTCGCGCCCGAGGTACTCAAACGTTCGTAGACGAGAGCCCTCGCGTCGTCTCCCCTCAGAAGCATTGCCTTGCGTGGCTACACAAAAAACGCCGCACAGACTGTACGTATAGGCCCCTGACTCGTACTCTGGTTGGGCTCCGACTCGCAACAGGGCCCGGAGCCGGCAGGGAGATCACAGCACCGGGGGCACCATGAGCCAACGCCAGCGTTCGATCCACCGCCAGCGGCTGCAGTCGGCTGGTCAACGGGCTCTTGCCAGATGGCCTTTGCCTGGTAGAGCCAGCAACGTGTTGCTTACCCGCCATCGCAGCTTCGCCCTGCTGGGCGCCCTGTCTGTGCTCCTCTTACTGGCGGTCCCGGCCGTGGCCTGGGCCCAGTCCGCACCACTCTCAAGCCCCGACCCCCAGGTCTGGGTGACGAACGGTGGGGTTCTTACCACCGCGATCGCACCCGACGGCACCAACTACATAGGCGGCTCATTCAGCTACGTCGGTCCAAAGACGGGCTGCGGCGTCGCCGTGAACGCCACGAACGGCACCGTGCAGACCGCCTTTCCCGAGGTGCAAGGCCCCGTCTGCGCCGTGGCCCCCGACGGCTCCGGCGGGTTCTACGTCGGCGGTCACTTCAGCTCGGTCGGAGGCGTCGCCTGCAAGAACGTCGTACACATCCTTGCCGGTGGCTCGCTCGACACGACCTTCGACGCCAACGCCAGCGCGAGCGACGAAGTCTACGCCCTGGCCGTATCGGGCTCGACCCTCTACGTCGGCGGTAGCTTCGACACGATCGGTGGCCAAGCCCGCAACCACGTCGCCGCCCTGGATACCACAAGCGGTGACGCCACGACCTGGAACCCCGGCGCGGACGGCACCGTGTACGCCCTGGCCGTCTCGGGTTCGACCGTCTATGCCGGCGGCGCGTTCACCACGATCGGCGGCCAGAGCAGCAACCACCTCGCCGCCCTGGATGCCACAAGCGGCGCCGCCGACACGACGTTCGCCGCCAACGCCAGCGCGAACAACGACATCCGGGCCCTGGCCGTCTCCGATTCGACCGTCTATGCCGGCGGCGCGTTCACCACGATCGGCGGCCAGAGCTGCAACTACCTCGCCGCCCTGGATGCCACAAGCGGCGCCGCCGACACGACCTTCGACGCCAACGCGAGCGCGGGCGGCGACATCTACGCCCTGGCGGTCTCGGGCTCGACCCTCTACGTCGGCGGCTCCTTCGCCTCCGTCGGTGGCTTGACCCGCAACAACATCGCCGCCCTGGATGCCACAAGCGGTGACGCCACGACCTGGAACCCCGACGCCCGCAGCGATATCGAATCCCTGCACCCCGACGCCGGCAGCGATGTCGAATCCCTGGCCGTCTCGGGCTCGACCGTCTATGTCGGCGGCGCGTTCACCACGATCGGTGGCCAGGAGCGCAACAGCATCGCCGCCCTGGATGCCACAAGCGGCGACGCTACCACCTGGAACCCCGGCGCGAACTCTGACGTCCTCGCCCTGGCGGTCACGGGCTCGACCCTCTACGTCGGCGGCAACTTCTCCTCCGTCGGTGGCTTGACCCGCAACAACATCGCCGCCCTGGATGGCGCAACAGGCGCCGCCACCTCATGGGATCCGGACACGGGCGGCGCGAACGGCAGTGTCCTCGCCCTGGCCGTCTCCGGTTCGACCGTCTATGCCGGCGGCGAGTTCACCACGATCGGCGGCCGGAGCTGCAACTACCTCGCCGCCCTGGATGCCACAAGCGGCGTCGCCGACACGACCTTTGACGCCAACGCCAACGCACAGGGCGACGTCGAGGCTCTGGCGGTCTCGGGCTCGACCCTCTACGTCGGCGGCAACTTCGACACGATCGGTGGCCAAGCCCGCAACAACGTCGCCGCCCTGGATGCCACAAGCGGCGACGCCACGACCTGGAACCCCGACGCGGACGGCACCGTGTACGCCCTGGCCGTCTCGGGTTCGACCGTCTATGCCGGCGGCGAGTTCACCACGATCGGCGGCCAGAGCAGCAATTACCTCGCCGCCCTGGATGCCACAAGCGGCGCCGCCGACACGACGTTCGCCGCCAACGCCAGCGCGAACAACGACATCTTGGCCCTGGCCGTCTCCGATTCGACCGTCTATGCCGGCGGCGCGTTCACCACGATCGGCGGCCAGAGCAGCAACTACCTCGCCGCCCTGGATGCCACAAGCGGCGCCCCCGACACGACCTTCGACGCCAACGCGAGCGCGGGCGGCGACATCTACGCCCTGGCGGTCTCGGGCTCGACCCTCTACGTCGGCGGCCACTTCAACACGATCGGTGGCCAGCCCCGCAACAACGTCGCCGCCCTGGATGCCACAAGCGGTGACGCCACGACCTGGAACCCCGACGCCAGCAGCGATATCGAAGCCCTGGCCGTCTCGGGCTCGACCGTCTATGTCGGCGGATATTTCGGCTCGATCGGCGTCCAGGCAAGGTACAACAACTTCTTCGGGCTGGCCTGTTTCTCGCCCACGCCGGCACTCAACAACCTCACGGTCTCGGCCGGCAGCCTGAGCCCCGCCTTTGCCTCGGGCACCCTGAGCTACACGGACAGCGTCGCCAACGGCGTGACGAGCCTCACGGTCACGCCGACGGCCGACGACAGCCACGCGAGCTACCGCCTGCGGGTGGGCGGCGTGACCGTCTCAAACCCGATCGCCCTGAGCGTCGGGAACACCACGATCGATATCGTGGTCAGCGCGCAGGACGGCGTCACCGACCAGACCTACGTGCTGACGGTGACCAGGGCGACACTCATCACACCGCACGTGACACTCACGCTGAGCGGCCTCAAGGGCGGCGCTGTCAAGCTAGGCAAGCGTCTCACGGTCAAGGGCACGGTGAAGCCAAGCAGCCTCGCCGGCGGCAAGGTCTCCCTCACCGTGCAGCGCAAGGTGGGCGCCAAGTGGCGCAAGGTCAAGACCATGACCGCGAAGATTGCTACCGGCGGCGCCTACAGGTGCACGTACGGGCCCACCAAGAAGGGCAGCTACCGCATCCGGGTAACGTTCGCGAGGACGGCCGCAAACACGGCTGCTGCGACCGCGTGGAAGGCGTTCAGGGTGAAGTAGGCCCGGTGGCAAGTCGACCAGCCGCCCCGCCGCCGCAGACCCCGCCGCGGCGCGGCGGCTAGTCGACAACCGCCCGGTAGCTTCCTCCCGTCTGCTGCTCTGGATCAGATCGACGGCACGCACCGCCACGCTGGGCGGACTTCCCGCCTGTCGCTACGTTCTACGGGCGGGGCGCCCCTCGAGACTGGGATACGTCGTCGTCCATCCGAATCAGTGGATCGACAAGTACGAGAGGGTCATGGAGCTGGGCGGCTCGGCGGTACTCGACCAGCCGGCCCGCCTCTCGCACGTCTGCTATCGCACCGACAACGGCTTCGCCGTCGTCGACGTGTAACTCGAACACCGCGACGATAGCCATCACGTGCCTCCTGGACTTCCGTCTTTCCGTCCCGATCGGACAGAGGCTTTCGCGGACCTGCGGCCTCCAGGGTATCGACCCTCCGGCCGCCCGCGCAGACCCTTGAGGTCTTTCCCCCCCGCGAGGCGCGCCGCGGGCAGTCGCACCGTTGCGGCGCCTGCGGTTGCTGGTACGATCATGTCGCTCATGAACG
>DATIYD010000217.1:0-3323 GCA_035517975.1 Thermoleophilia bacterium
TCGTCAACAACGTGTCGCTGGGCGTCTACGCCACCATCGTCCAGCAGGACGGCTACCGCGACGCCAAGCGCGAGACGACCAGGGAGATGCTGCCCGAGATGCTGAGCCACCAGGCCGAGCCGTTCGACCTGCAGTTCACGATCCCCGACGGGGTCGAGATCGACGATGCGTTCGTCGTCCAGGTGTCGAACAATCCCTACGTGTGGGGAGCCTCGCCCGACTTCGCGCAGCGACGGACGATGGACTCCGGCAAGCTCGGCGTGTTCGCCGTCAACGCCAGGAACGGGCGCGAGGCCGCCGACGTCGTCACGCGCGCCATGACCGGCCTCACCCGGCACGACCCCTACTTCCACGAGTTCACCACGGAGAGGTTCGAGGTGCGCTCGCGTGGCGGCAAGGCCTTCGCCGGCATCGACGGCGAAGCTCTCGAGCTCGAGACGCCGCTCGAGTTTCGTGCGCACCCGCGAGCCCTGCGCATGCTCGTCCCTCGCGACGTGCTGGTCGCCTCGGAGCGGCGGCGCACCCGCGGCTACAGCCCCGCCCGTCTCGTCGGTGTTGTCCTGGGCCGGCCGCCGAGCTCGTAAGCGACGGTCCGTCGTGACAAGGGGCGGGCGGGTGTCGCTGTGCGACACCCGCCCACCCCGGCGATGCCCCCCGAGAGCCCCTAGAGCGCCTTCAGCCGCTCGACCAGCGCCGGCACGACCTTGTAGAGGTCGCCCACGACGCCGTAGTCGGCGAGGCCGAAGATCGGTGCGTCCTTGTCCTGGTTCACGGCCACGATCAGGCGCGCCTGGGCGACGCCGACGGTGTGCTGCACCTGGCCCGAGATGCCGATCGCCACGTACACGTCGGGCGCGGTCTTGGCGCCCGACAGGCCGACGATGCGGTCGTCGGGCAGCCAGCCGAAGTCGGCGAGGCTCTTGGTGCAGGCGAGCTCGGCGCCCAGCGCGGCGGCCAGGCCCTCGCCGAGCGGCACGTCGTCGCGCTTGCCCAGGCCGCGGCCCACGCCGACGATGCGCGCGGCGGCGGCCAGATCGACCGACTCGCCCTCCTTGGGCTTGCGCTCGACCAGGCGCACGGCCGGCGCCGGCAACGCCGGCGCGACGGCGACCGCCTCGCCGGCCGCGCCACCCGGCTCGCCGGCCTCGAAGATCTTGGGCATCACGGCGATCACCTGCACGGCGCCGGCGATCGACTCGCGCTGCACGGTGGCGCCGCCCAGGTTGTAGCGCCCGGCCACGAGCGCGCCGTCTTCGGCTGCCAGCGAGATCGCGTCGGTCACGCAGCCGGCCCCGAGACGCTGGGCGAGGCGGCCGGCCAGCTCGCGGCCACGGCGCGTCGAGCCCAGCAGGACGACGCTCGCCGCCGCCTGCTCGACGACGTGCGCGAGCGCGTGGGCGACCACGACGGTGTCGAGGCCTTCGAGTGCCGGATCGGCGCAGGTGTACACGGGCGCGGCGCCGTGGGCGCCGAGGACGGCCGCCGTGGCGGCCGCGTCGGCCCCCAGGGCCGCCGCGCTCACCGTGAGGCCGAGCTGCGGCGCGAGGCCGCCGGCCGCGCTCAGCAGCTCGAGCGCCGTATCGGTCTGTTCAGAGTAGACGAGGATCGCAGTCATGATCCCCTCACCTCCCCAGGACGCCTTCGGCGACCAGCGCGTTGACCAGGGCCTCGGCCTGCTCGGCCGGCTCGCCGGACAGCATCACGTGCTTGCGCGCCTGCTCCTCGGCCAGGTTCGAGCGCACCGCCCGCAGCGGCGCGACGGCGGCGGCGTCGAGGCCGAGGTCGCCCAGCGTGAGCTCGGTGACCGGCTTCTTGCCCGCCTTCATGATGCTCATGAGCGACGGGATACGGGGCTCGTTGATCTCGCTCACCACGGTGACGGCGACCGGCAGGGGCGCCTCGAGGGTCTCGACCTGGTCGCCCATGCTGCGCTCGGCGCGCAGGCCGGCGCCGGCGGCCTCGAGGGCACGCGCATAGCCGATCTGGGGCAGGTCGAGGAGCTCGGCGACGCGCGAGGGCACCTGTCCCGAGTAGCCGTCGGTCGAGCCCTCGCCGAAGAGCACGAGATCGAACGGACCCGACTTCTCGACCGCGCGCGCAAGGGCGAGCGCGGCGCCGGCCTGATCGGCCTCGTCGAGGGCGGGGTCGGCGACGATCACGGCCTCGTCGGCGCCGATGGCGAGCGCCTCCTTCATGGTCTCGCGCACCTTGCGGTCGCCCTGCGCCGCGGTCACGGCGACGATGCGCCCGGCGCCGGCGGCGTCGCGCAGCTGCAGGGCCGCCTCGAGGGCGTTCTTGTCGAGGTCGCCCACCTTGAAGGGCACCGCCTCGAGCACCGCCACGCGATCCTTGACGCGCACGAGCTCGAGGTCGGGGTTGGTCTTCACACAGACGGCAATGTCCACGGAACGTCCACCTCCGGCCGTTGTTGCGGCTTCACAGATCCGGGGGGCGAAGGGCGGCGGGCCGTTCGGCCCGCCGCCCGCCTTCGCCCCTCCTAACTCATGCGGTACTGCACGCCGAAGCCGCCGCGCGGGTACTGCCAGCGCACGGCCTCCTGGTCACAGCAGATCAGGCAGGTGCCGCACTCCAGGCAGCCCTCCCAGTTGACGGTCATGTCGCCCTCGTCGTTCAACTCGTACAGGTCGGCCGGGCAGACCTGCAGGCAGGCGCGCCGCGTGCAGACGGTGCGACACTTCTCGAGGTCGAGCACGATGTGAGGCTCCTGATCGAGCTTGAAGACGTCGGCGCCGAGCTTGGCGTCGACCTTGCCGGGCTCGCTCATGACGGCATCACCTCACACCTTTCGCAGAGACCACAGGTCCCTGAGCGTGTCGAGCTTGAGGAACTCGCGCCGCGCGCCGCGCAGGCCGGTGCGCACCAGGGTCGACGATTCGTCGTCGACGGCGAAGAAGCTCTCGAGCAGGCGCGCCACCGAGCCCGGATACTCGCTGAACAGGCGGCGGTTCTCGATCGCCCTGGGCACGCCGCGGCCGGCCTCCATGGCGCGCATGACGAAGGTCTCGCGCAGGAACCGCTCGTAGACGGCGAGCGTCGCGGCCGACGAGTCGCCGGCGGCGCGGGCGGCCCTGGCCGCGCGCGCCACGGGCGACTCGTCGGCGGCCACCCTCGCGGTCTACGAGCGCTTCCTGCGCGAGACCTTCGTCATGCGCGCCATGGAGGCCGGCCGCGGCGTGCCCAAGGCCATCGAGAACCGCCGCCTGTTCAGCGAGTATCCGGGGGCGGTGGCGCGCCTGCTCGAGGGCTTCTTCGCCGTCGACGACGACGCGACGACCCTGGTGCGCACCGGCCTGCGCGGCGCC
>DATIYD010000218.1:0-4066 GCA_035517975.1 Thermoleophilia bacterium
GCCCGGCCCCAGACGCCCACGGCGTCGATGCGACAGACGGCCACGCCGGGCGCCTCGGGACCGATCGGCGACGAGTCGTCGAAGCGCGGGACGAGGTCGGCGGCGGAGAGTGGCGCGATCGTGACCGAGTAGGCGGCCCCCAAGAGGTTGAGCGGACCGAAGCTCGCCGGAAGCGACGAGGCGACCGGCGTGAGCCAGCCCCAACGCAGCCGCTGGAGGGCGTCGGCGACGCCGGCGGCGGCCGCGTCGGAGGCCCGTGCGGTGGCGCAGTCGTCGGCGGCGATGGAGGCCGACGACAACGCGGTAGCGACAAGGGCGCCCGTGGCGAGCAGCCCGATCGCCGCGATGAGCAGGGCGGCGAGCAGAGCGAAGCCCTGCTCGCCGCCCCGCCTCGCGCCCTGTTTCACGACGGGCACCGTAGCGGTACCTGCCACGAGGCGAGCGCGGTCTGGGCGCCGCAGCGCACGGTGACCGTGAGGTCGACGCGGCGCACCAGCGGCAGGGTGGCGGGCGGCAGACGGCCGCTCTGGTCGCACGCCAGGAGCCGTGCCTGGGCGTCGCGATAGGTGACCGAGAAGGCGTCGACTCCCTCGGCGAGGTGGGCGCCCGGGCTCTTGCGCCACAGCACCCGCCGGGCCGGGTCGTAGACATAGGTCACCAGCTCGGTGCCGCCGTCGGCCGCAGGCACGGCGAAGGCGACGCTCCTGGCCGAGCAGGCGCATGAAGGGCTCGACACCAGGCCGAGGCACTCGCCGAGCTCGGCGCTCGTCAGGCGCCGGGTGAACGCCAGCGACGAGGACGCGTCGAGACGGGCGCACGCGGCGGCAGACGAGCCGCTCATCGACCAGCACCAGGCCCATCCCGCCGTGAGGACGACGCCGGCGATGGCCATGGCCACGAGCAGCTCCACGAGGCTGAAGGCGGCGGCCTGCGAGAGCCGCGGCCAGAGGCCCGGCGCCGTCACGGCGCAGCCGCTGGTGCGGCCAGACGGCAGAGGCCGTCGGGTCGGTCGGCGACGATGGCCGCGCGGGTGATGGCGCCGGCGCTCGCGCCGGCCCGCCAGGCGACCGTCACGCGCACCAGCAGCGCATCGGCGGGCAGCACTGGGGCGACGGAGGCGTCGAAGCCCTCGAGGCCTGCCGCGGCCACCGGGGCCCACCCGCACGCCGTACCGGTCACGAAGGTCGCCGCCACTGTGAGCAGGCCCGCCGGCGTCTGGCGCACGGTGAAGAACGTGCCGGCCGGACAGCCGTCGCGCGCCCCCGGCGAGAAGAAGGCCTGGGCCGTGGCGGCCGCGGGGTCGGCCCGCGGGAACACCGCGGTCACGACCGAGGGAACGCTTTGGCCGGCGGCCGAGAACGGCAGCCCACGCAGGGCGGCCAGCTCGGAGGCGGCGGCCGCCTCGGCGGCGCCCCGACAGCCGTCGCGGGCGTTGGCCGCGAGGACCACCCCGCCGGTTCTCGAGGCGGCGGTCACGACGAGCAGCACGAGAGCGGCGGCGACGACCACCTCGACCAGCGTCATGCCCGACGACGATCTCGCGGCCGTTGACGCGGACCGTTCGTTCACTGCCATCGGACACGACCTCCCATCTGCAGCACGACCGCGGCCGAAGCGCCGCCGTAGGCGAACGTGAAGCTGCCGGCGCGCGGCTCGCCGGCCAGGGTGCAGGGCCAGCCCCAGAGCGGGAATTCGACGACGCCGCCTGGATAGTTGGTCGCGCACACCCCGTGGAAGCGGCCGCGGTCGATGATGGTCGCCGCCTCGCCGGCGCCCTGCTGGCAGACGAACGCGCGGCCCCCGCTCTGGAGGCGCATCACCACCGGGACGCCCGTCGACGCGGCGCTCGCCTGCGCGCAACGCAGGGCAAGGGCAAGCGTGCGAGCGTCGGCCGCCACGGCCGTCCGCCCTTCTACCCAGGCGACACCCGGCACGGCGACGACCGCCAGGACGGCCGCGACGGCGAGGGCAGCGAGCAGCTCCATGAGGGTATGACCGCGTTGCATGGGCCTCTGCCTGAAGAGACGACGGGACACCGAGGTTCGGGGCCGGCGGATGCCGGCGGCGCCATCCTAAGGCCGCGGCGCGGGGCGGCGCGACGACGCAGGGCGGTCGCGCCGTTCACGATCGCGCGGGCGATGGGTGACGCTGGGGATCAGGTGACGCCGGGAGTCAAGGGAATGCCCGGCTCCAGGTGGGACCGCGGGGGCCATCGGTCACGCGGCCGACGGCCGGCGTCAGGAGCGCAGTGCGGCGTGCAGGTAGAGCTGCAGTAACTGGTCTCCGCACAGCAGGGCCACGACACCGCCCAGGGCGAGGAAGGGCCCGAAGGGGATGGCCGTGCGCGCGCTCTGCCCGCGCGCGAGGAGCGCGACGCCGGCGACCGCGCCGACGATGAAACCGATGAAGAGAGCCGGGATCACGGCCGCGCCCAGGAAGAACCCCATGCACATGGCGAGCTTGACGTCGCCCATCCCCATGCCCTGCACGCCGCGCAGCCGCTCGTAGAGCAGCCCGGCGCCCAGCAGCAGCCCGCCGGCGCCCAGGCCGGCCGCGAGCCAGGCCCAGCGTGGCGCCCCGCCCGGATCGAGGACTGTCATGCCGACCAGTCCGATGAGCGCGACCGGCAGGATGACCACATCGGGGATGATGCGCTCGGCGAGGTCGATGTCGCTCACCAGCACGAGGGCGGCCACGAAGAGAAGCTCCAAGGGCAGGACCGGGCTCGGCCCCGTGGCCGCGGCGACCGCGGCGAACAGGCCGGCGGTGAGGGCCTCGACGGCCGGGTAGCGCCAGCTGATCGTCGCGCCGCAGGCCCGGCAGCGCCCGCGCAGCAGAGCCCAGCTCACGAGCGGGACGTTGTCGACCGCCCTGATCTGGGTCGTGCAGGCCGGACAGAAGGAACGGCCGGCGGCGATGCTGATGCCGAGCGGCAGCCGGTAGGCGCAGGCGTTCAGGAAGCTGCCAATGAGCAGCCCGAACACGGCGGAGACGACGGTGACGTAGGCCTCGATCACGCCGGTCGGCCTCTGGGGGCCACGCCACGCACGGGCTCGGCGACCCCGGCGGGGGCGTCGGCACCCATCAGCGGTAGCCCCGGAACAGATCGGCGACGAACTGCGCGAACAGGGGCCGCGGCACGGTCGGTTCGAGCCGCGCCACCGCCTTCTCGCGGGCGACCTTGTCGGCGGGCAGGAGCTTGTCGAGCGCGGTCACCGCCTTCTGCCGGGCGTACCTGTCGCCCTGACAGTACACCTGCGTCCAGAGGTCGATGGCGGTCTGCGTCGCGCTGCCCTTGGTGGCAAGCTCGGCGGCGAGACGAGGGACGAACTCGGGCCGGCCAGGCAGCCGGGCCGCGTCGGCGTACCACTGGGCCGCGACGGCATCCTTGTTCGCCCCCGAGGCGTAGGCGTAGGCGAAGAAGCCGAGGTAGAACGGGAAGCGCCAGTCGCGCGGGTTGGCGCGAAAGCCCTCCTGCAGGAGCGTGTAGGCCATGCCGGGGCGTTTCACGTCGATCATCGAGAAGGCCCCGAAGAAGTAGGCCTCGGTGAAATGTGGGCTCAGCGTGGTCACGAGTCGCACCATGGCCGGCAGCGAGTCGAGCCGGCGATCGACCTTCGCGTGCTCGCCGTAGTACTGGATCGTCGACAGCCAGTACACGTCCGCGAGGGTAGCCCGCACACCCGGCGAGAAGTTCTTGTAGAAGCCCGGCGACGGCACGAACACGACCGGGTTCGGGTGGGCCGCCGCCGGCCGGTGGGACTGGTAGCCGATCACGACGGCGACGCAGGCAGCCACCACTGCGAGGGCGACAAGGCGGCGCAGCAGGCCCATAGCCCTAAAACTCCTTGCGCGCGAAGATCCAGGTCGCCGCCACGAGGGCGATGACCAGGTAGGCGACGAGGTACGCGCACCAGAACAGGAGCGCGCCCCCGTGTCCCCCCTCCCCCACCACGGCGGCACGCAGGTCGACCGCGCTCAGGTTGGGCACCACGAAGAAGACCGCGGTCGACAGGACGTGCGCCACCTCCGAGTGGCCGAGCCGCGACAGCGACAGCACGTTGTG
>DATIYD010000219.1:0-2079 GCA_035517975.1 Thermoleophilia bacterium
GATGCGGCCGGTGCAGGGCAGGCGGATGATGCGCACGTTGCTGGCCATGTGCAGGCGGCTGGTGCCGGCCAGGTCGGCGCCGGTGTAGGTGCACCAGTTGCAGACGAAGGCGGTGATGCGCGGCTCGAAATCGGCCGTCGCCGCACCGTCGCCGGACGCCGCTCGGGTCGCGCGCTCGGGCTCCTTCACAGTGCGCTCGGACTCACTCACGGCGCGCTCGGTCTCGTTCACGGCGCTCACCACCCCGCCAGGCCGTTGATCTCGGCGTACACCTGGGCATCGGTGAAGCCGGCGAGCTCGACCGCCTTGCTCGGGCAGGCGGCCACGCAGGTGCCGCAGCCCTGGCAGACGCCGGGGTTCACGTAGGCGACGTGGCCGCAGACGTGGCCCTCCATGTCGCAGACCTCGCGATGCTCGATCGCGCCGTACGGGCAGGCGCGCTCGCAGTTGAAGCAGCCGATGCAGGCGCGCTCGTCGACCAGGGCGACCGAGGGGTCGCGCTCGAGCTCGTCGGCGCTGAACAGGCCGAGCACCTTGGCCGCCGTGGCGCCGGCCATGGCCACCGACTCGGGGATGTCGCGCGGCGCCTGGCAGGAACCGGCCAGGTACACGCCGGCCGTGTTGGTCTCGACCGGCCGCAGCTTGGGATGGGCCTCGTTCAAGAATCCGTCCTGGTCGTAGCTCACCGAGAGCTTCTGGGCGAGCTCGGCGATGTCCGGCTGGGGGCGCACCGCGGTGGCCAGCACGACCATGTCGGCGTCGACCACGACCTGGCGGTTGGCGAGCGTGTCGTAGCCCCAGACCTTCACCTTGTCGCCGTCGCGGAAGATGCGGCTCACGCGCCCGCGGATGTACTCGGCGCCGTCCTCTTCGATCGCCCGCCGCGAGAACTCGTCGTAGCCCTTGCCGGCGGCGCGGATGTCCATGTAGAAGACCACGGCGCGGCCGTCGGGCACCTTGTGCTTGTAGAGCATGGTGTGCTTGGCCGTGTACATGCAGCAGATCTTCGAGCAGTACGACATGCCCTTCTCGGGGTCGCGCGAGCCGACGCACTTCACGAACACGACGGTCTTGGGCTCGGCCCCGTCGGAGGGCCGCTGCATCTCGCCGCCGGTCGGGCCCGAGGCGCTCGCCAGCCGTTCGAACTGGAGCCCGTCGAGCACGTCGGGCACCTCGCCGTAGCCGTACTCGCCGTAGCCCTTGAGTCCCTCGGGCTGCTCGCGACCGATGTCGTAGAGCTGAAAGCCGGTGGCCATCACGATCGCGCCCACCTCTTCGCTGGCGAAGGTGTCGTCGCGGTCGTAGTCGATGGCGCCCTTCAGGCAGGCCTCCTTGCACTTGCCGCAGGCGTCCTTGGCGAGGCCCTTGCGGCGGCCCTTGAAGAGCGTGCAATGCTCGCGGTCGAGCACGGGGATGTTGGGCACCGCCTGGGGGAACGGCGTGGCGATCGCGGGGCGCGTCGACAGGCCGGCGTCGAACTCGTTGGGCACGCGCCGGCTGGGACAGGCGGCCTGGCAATCGCCGCAGCCGTTGCAGAGATCCTCGTCGACCGAGCGCGCCTTCTGGCGGATGGTCACCGTGAAGTTGCCGATGTAGCCGTCGACCTTCTCGACCTCACTCCAGGTGTAGAGCTTGATGCGCGGATGCTGGTAGGCCTCGACCATGCGCGGCGTGAGGATGCACTGCGAGCAGTCGAGGGTGGGGAAGGTCTCGGAGAGCTGGCTCATGTGGCCGCCGATCGACGCCTCCTTCTCGACCAGGACCACCTCGTGGCCGCCGTCGGCGATGTCGAGCGCCGCCTGGATGCCGGCGATGCCGCCGCCGATCACGAGGGCGCGCTTGGTCACGGGTATGCGGATCGTCTGCAGCGGCTTGTTGTGCTTGACCTTCTCGACGATGGTGCGCGCGATGTCGACGGCCTTGGCGGTGGCAAGCTCTCGATCGTCGTGGATCCAGGAGCAGTGCTCGCGGATGTTGGCCATCTCGACCACGTACGGGTTGAGCCCGGCCTGCGCGGCCGCCCGGCGGAAGGTCGTCTCGTGCATGTGCGGCGAGCAGGCGCAGACCACGACGCCCGTC
>DATIYD010000220.1:0-2052 GCA_035517975.1 Thermoleophilia bacterium
CCTTGGTGAACGGCTTCCAGCTCTCGCCCTCGACCATGACCCTGCGCTCGAGGGTGAGCTCGAAGCCCTGCCCCTGCAGCCAGGCCGGATCGACCCAGACCGTAATCTCGTCTGCGTCGGCGAACACGTCCTTGGCGAACTGCACCGGCCCGCCGCCGGCTCCCATGTCCTCCAGCTGCGAGGAGCCGTCGGCCGCGAGCAGCGGCACCGGCACCATGTTCTTCGCCAGGTTCTTCGCCACCGTCGACACGGCCTGGCCCAGCGAGTGCCAGTCGCCCTTCGCGTCGGTGCGCTCGAGCACGAACTGCAGCTGCGAGTTGTCGAGGTTCTCCGTCTTCGCCTGCATCCACACCGGCTGCTCTTCGGTGGGCGTGTCGAGGAACTCGAGGTCGGTGACGTTGGCCCCCGGCCACTGCTTCGGGCCGGGCGGCTTCTTCGGCACGTCGAACGCAGTGTCGTACTTGCCGTGCTCGATGGCCCCCTGCCAGCGGGTGTAGACCTCCCACTCGCCCTTCTCGTTCTGCTTCTCGACGTGGATGGAGAGAAACCCGCCCTCGTAGTTCTCGGCCTCCACGTGCATGCCGATGGAATCGCCCGGCACCGCCTTGGTGCGCTTCCATTCGACCTTGGTGACCTTTCCCTTCGGCTTCGGCTTCGGAATCTTGAACCTGGCGGTGGCCTTGTCGCCGTCGTTGACGGCCTTGACCTTGGCCAGCTCCTGCCACGCGCCGTCGGGCTTGTCGGTGGTCTGGATGATGAATTCGTACTTCTCGTCGCCGATGCCCTCGCCCTCGAGGATGAGGGTGGCTTCCTCGCCCGGGAGGTAGTTCTCCTTGTCCCAGTGGCGGTAAACGAACCGCTTGCGCGGGAGGACCAGGACGAAGTTCTGCCCGGTCTTCAGCGGACGTGTGATGACCGGCTCGTTGCCGTCCGAGTCGACCTTCTGCGTTGGCAAACAGACCCCCGGCGCGTGCGGGCAGACCCCGCAGTGCGCCGAACTATACCCTATTTGCCGTAGAAGCGGAAGACCAGCTCGGCGGCGCAGGCCGGCTTCGACTCGCCCTCGATCTCGATGGTGCCGTTCAGCAGGCCTTCGACGCCGTTGGGGATCTCCTTCACGTCGCCCAGCTTCACGTTCAGCCGGTACCTCTGTCCTTCCTTCAGCGGGTTCGGGAAGCGCACCTTGTTCAGGCCGTAATTGATGACGAAGCCGAAGTTTCTCACCTCGACGAGGTCGAAGAAAAGCCCCGCGATCAGCGAGACGGTGAAGTAGCCGTGGGCGATGGGCTTCCCGAACGGCCCGGCCGCTGCCCGCTCGCGATCTACGTGAATCCATTGATGATCCCCGGTCGCGTCGGCGAACTTTCTGATCATCTCGTAGGTCATCTCGCGCCAGGGCGTCTGCCCCAGCTCCTTGCCCACCAGCGACTTGAGGCCGTCCACGCCGTCGATCAGGGTCTTGCCCACGGTGCGCTCCTTTGCGGGAGCGCCGTTTTATCAGATAAAGCAAGGCAATGGGCCGCGATCTCGTCTTGATCGTCGAGGATGAGCCGCTGCTCTTGCTGAGCCTCGGCCGCTACCTGCGCGCCCAGGACTTCGACACCGAAGAGACCGCTACCTGTGGCTCGGCGGAGGCCGCCTTCCGCGCGCGACGGCCCGACGTGGTGCTGGCCGACTACAACCTGCCCGACGGCGACGCGCTCGAGCTGATGGCCAAGATGAAATCCGTCGATCCGAACGTGCCGGTGGTGGTGCTCACCGCCAACGGCACCATCGATCTGGCGGTGCGCGCCATCAAGCAGGGAGCGGAGCAGTTCCTCACCAAGCCCGTCGACATGTCGGCGCTCTCGGCGGTGCTCAAGCGGGTGGCGGAGGCGCGGCGGAGCAGCGAGCTGCAATCGGCGCTGAACCAGCGGCAGTCGCAGCGCGGGCCGGACCCGTTTCTGGGCGAGAGCTCGGCCATCCGCGAGCTGCGCGAGCAGGCGCGGCGGGTGGCGGCGGCGGAAGGGCCGGTGCTCATCCTCGGCGAAACCGGCTCGGGCAAGGGCGTGC
>DATIYD010000221.1:0-3874 GCA_035517975.1 Thermoleophilia bacterium
GCGCCGCCCGAGGCCGCGGATGGCCTCGCAGGTGGCGGCGGCGTCGGCCGCCGCCGTGCGGCTGCTCACGGCCACGTCGGCGCCGTGTCCGGCCAGGTCGAGGGCGATGGTGCGCCCCAGGCGGCGGGCGCCGCCGACGACGAGACATCTCGCGTTGTCGAGTCTCACCCCGTCGCCCCGCCGCTCGCGCGCCCGCAGCACATCGCCGTCTCCGCTAGCTGACTTCGTCGATATCGCTCAGGCTGGTGTGACATCGTTGCACGCCTAGTCCCCGGTCTGGCCGTCGGGCCGGCGACCACGTGCCGCCGGACCGCGCCCCCTTCGGTCGGGCCGGCGACCCCTCGCGGTCGGGCCGGCGACCCCTTACCGTCGTTTCAGTATGATACACAGGCGGATGGAGCGGCCGCCGATGGCCGCGGCGACGGGGGGACCAGGTGAGACGCGGACTCGATGGGCTCGACAAGGCGCTGATCGGCACGCTGTGCGACAACGGCCGGCTCGCCGCCTCCGACATCGCCGGGCGCCTGGGCATCTCCACCCCGACGGTGCGCGGCCGCCTGCGCCATCTGCTCGCCCAGGGCGTGCTGCGCATCGCGGCCATGGTCGATGCGTCCGAGATGCCCGAGCTCACGGTCGCCATCGTCGGCCTGAGCCTCGAGCGCTACAACTTAGACGAGATGGTCGAACGTGTCGCCGCGCTCGACGAGGTGAGCTGGGCGGCGGTCGTCACCGGTCGCTACGACATCATCGCCCAGGTCGTGACCGCCGACGGCATGAACGGCCTCTACGAGTTTCTGAACGCCTCCCTGCAGAAGCTCGGCGGCGTGCAGTCGAGCGAGGTGTTCGTGGTCATGAAGACCACCGACAAGTGGCTGGTCGTGCCGCCTGCCATGGCCGCGGCCTGGACGAAGGGCAATGGCGACCGTCCCTGAGGGTTCGGCAGGCGTGGTTTTTTGGCGAATCGGCAAGCGCAGGCCATTTGCATTTTCCACATCGGAAATGTCCGAGGCGTGTTTTCTGCTACACTCCTCGTGTCGATGAGGCAGGGGGCGCCGGCAACGCCTCCCCAGCCTCGCACGTGTTGGTGAAGGACCATGGACCAAGGAGGGCGACGATGATCGTCGGCGTGCCGAAAGAGATCAAGAACGAGGAATACCGCGTCGGCATGACGCCGAACGGAGTCAAGGACTTCGTGCGCGCGGGCCACAAGGTCGTCGTCGAGGCCGGCGCCGGCGTGGGCTCGGGCTTCAGCGACGACGAGTACAAGGCCGCCGGCGCCGAGCTCGCCCCCGTCGACGACGTGTACGCGCGCGCCGAGATGATCTACAAGGTCAAGGAGCCCATCCCGGTCGAGTACAAGCGCTTCAAGCCGGGCCAGATCCTTTACACGTACCTCCACATGGCCGCCGCCTACGCTCGCGAGCTGACCGACGCCATGATCGCCGCCGACATCAGGGCGATCGCCTTCGAGACCGTCGAGTTCCCCAACGGCGCCCATCCGCTCCTCTTCCCGATGAGCGAGGTCGCCGGCAAGCTGGCCATCCAGGCCGGCGCCAACCACATGCAGAAGAACAACGGCGGTCGTGGCGTGCTGCTCGGCGGCGTCACCGGTGTCCCGCAGGCCAAGGTCGTCATCATCGGCGGCGGCACCGTGGGCACGAACGCGGCCAAGGTCGCCGTCGGCATCGGCGCCCGCACCGTCGTGATCGACAAGAGCGCCGAGCGTCTCACCTACCTCGACGACATCTTCGGCGGTCACATCGAGACCGTCCTTTCGTCAGAGTCCGCCATCGAGGCCGAGATCGGCGACGCCGACCTCGTCGTCGGCGCCGTCCTGCTGCCGGGTGGCGCGCAGGCTCCGCACCTGGTCAAGAAGGCCTGGCTCAAGGACATGATGCCGGGTTCGGTCCTCGTCGACGTCGCCATCGACCAGGGCGGCTGCTTCGAGACCTCCAAGCCCACCACGCACACCGAGCCCACCTACGTGGTCGACGGCGTGATCCACTACTGCGTCGCCAACATGCCCGGCGCGGTCGCTCGCACCTCCACGCTGGCGCTCGCCGGCGCCACGCTGCCGTTCGGCCTGGCCCTCGCCAACAAGGGCTTCGAGAAGGCCGTCGCCGACGACCCGGCGCTGGCGCTCGGCGTCAACGTCTACCGTGGCAAGCTCACCATCCCGTCGGTGGCCGAGGCTCACGGCCTCAAGTACACGCCGCTGGCCGACGCGCTCAAGGCCTAAGCCGCACAGAGCGCTTCGCGCACGAACCGAAGAACAGCACGCCGCGAGCGGGCCGGGCCCTTCATCAGGAGCCCGGCCCGCTCCGTTTCTGCGGGCTTGCACCGCGCGCCGCTGTGGTGAATCCTTAAAGCAGGAGGCCGGGCGCCGAGGGCGCCGCTTCCATCTCGAGGGGGACGCCAGACGCTCACGGGGCGTTGGAAAGGATTTGGCATGGGAGACCTGCTCAGGATCGACCTCACCTCGCGCACCGTCACCGAAGAGACCATCGCGCCCGAGCTGATCCGCTCGTACATCGGAGGCAAGGGCATCGGCACGCACTACCTGCTCGACGAGGTCGGTCCCGAGGTCGAACCGTTGAGCCCCGCCAACAAGCTCATCTTCGTGACCGGACCGATCAACGGCACGACCATGTTCGGCAGCAACCGCTACGGCGTGCACTACCTCTCGCCGCTCACCGGCGGCTACGGCGAGTGCACCTCGGGCGGCAACGTCGCGCCCCAGTTCGCCCGGACCGGCTACAAGGTCGTCATCGTCGAGGGCGCCGCCGACGAGCCCGTGTACCTCGAGGTCTCCCAGGACGGCGGCGCCGTTCACGCCGCCGGCGACCTCTGGGGACTCGACACCTACCAGGCCGAGGAGCGCCTCGTGGCGCGCCATCGCGAGACGGCGCCCAAGGCCCAGGCCTGCGTCATCGGGCCGGCCGGCGAGAACCTCGTGCGCTTCGCCTGCGTCGAGAACAACAAGTGGCACAGCCTGGGCCGCGGCGGCGTCGGCGCCGTGTTCGGCTCCAAGAATCTCAAGGGCGTCGTATTCCACGGCGACAAGCCGGTCGAGCCGGCGCGCCCCGACGAGTTCAAGGCCCTCGTCAGGGACATGGCCGCGCGCGGCAAGGACGACGCCGGCGTGGCCGCCTACCGGCGCGGCGGCACCGTCAACATGGTGCGGCTGCTGAACGGGGTGAACTCGTTCCCCTCGCGCTACTGGCGCACGGGGCACCTCGACGACATCGAGCCGCTCACGACCGAGACCATGATCGACCGCTACCTCGTCAAGAACGAAGTCTGCCCGCCCTGCCTCATGCAGTGCGTCAAGCACAACCGCGTGCCCGACGGACCGCATGAGGGCCTCGAGATCGACGGCCCCGAGTACGAGACGATCTACGTCTTCGGCGGTCTCTGCCAGATCGTCGACTTCGGCGAGGTCATGTACCTGAACGACATCTGCGACCGTCTGGGCGTCGACACCATGACCGGCGGCAATCTCTGCGCCCTCGCGATCGAGGCGTCGCGGCGCGGCCTGATCGACCTGCAGCTCGACTTCGGCGACGCCGAGGGCGTCGCCGCGTTCCTCGAGTCGATGTGCCGGCGCGACACGAAGCTCGGCGACCTGTTCGCCGAGGGTGTCCTCGCGGTCGAGAAGGAGCTTGGCCTCGAGGGCGTCGCCGTCCACGTCAAGGGCATGGAGCCGGCCGGCTACGATCCGCGCTCGCTCAAGGGCATGGGCCTGGCCTTCGTCGCCACCTCGCGCGGCGCCTGCCACCTGCGGGCGACCTTCTACAAAGCCGAGCTCGCGGGCTTCATCGACCCGAAGATCACCGAGGGCAAGGCGGCCATGTACGTCGACTGGGAAGACCGC
>DATIYD010000222.1:0-7762 GCA_035517975.1 Thermoleophilia bacterium
GCGGCGGCGGTGTCGTCTTCGCCGTCGATCACGGACTGGGCCATCTTTGCGAACAACTCGTCGGTCACGGGGGTCCTCCTTCGCACTGCTGCCGTCAGCAAGACCTTCTTGCTCCGGCCATCTGGTCACGCAGGTCCGGCAAGAAGTTGAAGCTTAAAGAGGCGTCCGCGAAGCCACCGTCACCCGCACGGGACGCGAGGCTCAGGCTACCGAAGCCGGCAGGGCTCTGCAACCGCTGCCCCCGCAGGGTGGCCCAGGCCCCCGGGCGGCCGGGAGCGCTGCCGCGGCCGTGTCGGTCGCACTCACGGAGCGCTTGCAAGCCGCTCGCATCCCGTTAACATACCTGCGGCACCAGCGGGCGGCGCTTGATCGCCCACGGTCGACGAAGAGGGGGGCCGCGTGAAGCTCAGTCTCGTCCCGCAGGAGCGGGAGTACTTCCGCCTGTTCTCCGACTTCGTGGCCACACTCGACCAGGCGGCCCAGCTCCTCACCGCGCTGCTTGCCGACTACGGCACCTTGAAGAGCACGGCACGCCAGATGGTGGAGCTGGAGCACGTCGGCGACAAGATCGTCCACGATATCGTCAACCGTCTGAACAAAAGCTTCGTCACGCCACTCGACCGCGAGGACATCTACGACCTCGCCTCGACCCTCGACGAGATCCTCGACAGCATCGACGCGACGGTCGACCTCATGCTTCTCTACCGCATCGAGCAGCCCTCGACCCACGTCGTCGAGCAGGCGGCGGTGCTCGCCCAGCAGACGGCCCTGGTGCGCCAGGCCATCGACGGCCTCGAGAAGCGCAAGGGGCTCGACAAGTACTGGATCGAGCTCAACCGGCTCGAAAACGACGGCGACCGGTTGCACCGCGACGCGGTCGCCGAGCTCTTCGACGGCGTCATGAAGTGCACCGTCATCATTAAGTGGAAGGACATCTACACGACGCTCGAGGCGGCCATCGACCAGTGCGAGGATGTCGCCAACATCCTCGAGACGATCGTGCTGAAGAACACCTGATGCCCCCCGTCCAAGCGTAAAAGCCGCCCATGCTCCTGCTCATCTTCGTCATCGTGGTCGCGCTGGGCTTCGACTTCACCAACGGCTTCCACGACTCGGCCAACGCCATCGCCACCTCGATCTCGACGCGCGCCCTGTCGCCCAGGGTCGCCCTTGGCATGGCCGCCCTGCTCAACATGGCGGGGGCGTTCATCAGCCAGAACGTGGCCGCCACGGTCGGCAAGGGTATCGTGACCCTGCCGGCCGATTCGCAGACCGTCGTCCTGGCCGCGCTCTTCGGGGCCATCGTCTGGAACCTCATCACCTGGCGCTTCGGCATCCCATCGAGCTCGTCGCACGCCCTGGTCGGGGGCCTGGTGGGGGCGACGCTCGTCGCGGTCGGCACGAGCGGCGTCGAATGGAGCGGCATCTGGCACAAGGTCGTCTTGCCGATGATCACCTCGCCGGCGATCGGCCTGCTGGCCGCCTTCCTGCTGATGAACCTCTTGCTGCTGCTCGTGTTCCGCTGGGCGCCCCGGCCGGTGAACCGCACGTTCCGCCTGCTGCAGCCGGTGTCGGCGGGCTTCGTCGCCCTGGCCCACGGCTCCAACGACGCCCAGAAGACCATGGGCGTGATCACGCTGGCGCTGATCACGTCGGGCCACCTGCCCGCAAACGCCGCCATCCCCACGTGGGTGATCCTCCTCGCCGCCCTGTCGATGGCCTTCGGCACCTATTTCGGCGGCTGGCGCATCATCCGCACGCTGGGCAGCAAGGTCATCCACCTCGACCCCATCCACGGCTTCGCGGCCGAGACCACCTCGGCCGCCGTCATCTTCACGGCCTCGCACTTCGGCTACCCGATCTCGACCACACAGACGATCACCGCCTCGATCATGGGCGCCGGCACGACGGGAGGCCTCTCGGCGGTCAAGTGGGGCGTCGCCGGCAACATCCTCTGGGCCTGGGTCCTCACGATCCCCGCCGCCGGCCTCGTGGCCGCGGGCGCCTATGCCCTCATCAACCTGGTTCACTAGACGCGCGACGAAGTCACGCCTGCCTGAGCGGCGACGACGAAGTCGATCGACAGATGCAACGCCGCGGCGCGTTTGCCCGGACGCGCGCAGGGTACCAGCTGGCACGGTGGAGTAGCTGCGGCATCGGAGGCACGACGATGAACGAGAGGTATCTGCACCGGCTGTCGAGGCCGTTCCGGGACGCGGCTCCCGCGGCCGCCCCGACGCCGTCCGCGCCCGAGCTCGTCGTCGTCATGCGCGACGAGGCGACCCACGCCGAGGCGGCCCGCGCCCGGCGCCGGCGCGTCACCTCGTGCGAGGTCTGCGGCCGCACCCTGCTGACCGGCGAGCAGCCGCGCGAGATCGTCGTGCTCGAGCGCAGCGTCTGGGCCTGCCCCCTCTGCGTGATCGAGTCGCAGGCGACCCTCAGGCGCCAGGCAGCCTGACGATCTTTGACTCACAGCCCGCCGTGCGGTAGCGTTCATTGATTCACGCCTGAGCGCGCGTTCGCGAACGACCCGCGAGAGCGCTCCGGTTACCCGGTACCGCTATCGACCCTCCCCTGGGCTCTCGAGGTGACTATGAAGATCCGCATGATCGAACCCGAACCGCCCGACATGAACGTCTACAGCATGATCCAGCTCCCGCGGCTCGGACTGCCGATCATCGGCGCTACTCTCAAGGCTGCCGGCCACGACGTCCTCATCTACAACTCGAACATCGCGCCGGTCGACTGGGCCGACGTCTACGCGGCCGACCTCGTGGGCATCTCCACCACGACCTCGACGGTGACCGAGGGATACCGGTTCGCCGATCAGGTGCGCGAGCACGGTATCCCCGTCATCATGGGGGGCTCTCACGTCACCTTCCTGGCCGACGAAGCGCTCGGCCATGCCGACTTCGTGGCCCGCGGCGAGGGTGGCGAGCAGCTCATCCTCGAGCTCATCGCGGCGCTCGAGTCGGACGGCCCGTTCGACCACATCAAGGGCCTGTCGTTCACGCGCGACGGCCAGGCCGTGCACAACGAGCCCCGCGGCCAGTGCACCGTGCTCGACGAGCTCCCGTTCCCGGCGCTCGACCTGATCCACGGCTATGAGAACATGAAGACGACCCCGATGATGACGAGCTGGGGCTGCCCATTCCACTGCAACTTCTGCTCGGTCACCGCCATGTTCGGCCGCAAGTACCGGTTCCGCAGCACCGACAACATCATCGCCGAGCTCAAGCTGCGCCAGCCGCGCAAGATCTTCTTCTACGACGACAACCTGGCCGCCGACAAGAAGCGGCTCAAGGAGCTCTGCCAGCGCATGCTCGACGAAGACATCGTCGTGCCCTGGTCGGCCCAGATGCGCACCGACGTGGTGCGCGATCCCGAGCTGCTCGACCTGATGCACCGCACGGGCTGTTTTCGCGCTTACCTCGGTCTCGAGTCGGTGAGCCAGGAGACCCTCGACGCCTTCGACAAGCACCAGAGCGTCGACGACATCGTGCAGGCCATCCGCATCCTCCACGAGCACGGCATCGAGTCGCACGGCATGTTCGTGCTCGGCGCCGACACCGACACCAAGCAGTCGGTGCGCGACACCGTCAGGTTCGCCATGAAGAACCACATCGACACGATCCAGCTCGCGGCCCTCACGCCGCTGCCCGGCACGCCGCTCTACGACGAGCTCAACGCCGCCGGTCGCATCTTCGAGAAGCAGTGGTACCTCTACGACGCCCAGCACGTCGTCTTCGAGCCGGCCAACATGACGCCCTACGAGTTGCAGCTCGAGGCGCTGCACGGCTACATGAAGTTCTACTCGCTCCGTCAGTGGGCGAAGTACTTCTTCACCTTCCGCTACACCAAGCTGCTCTTCCAGACCTGGGGCTGGTGGATCGTGCGCACGTGGCGCAAGAACAAGGCCAACCAGGCGTTCATGCAGTCGCTGAAGAAGCTGCAGCAGTCGCGCCCGCAGGTGCTGCGCAGCTCGGAGTCGGGCCCCTCGTCCTAGGCCGGCGATCGACGACGTCGTCGCCGCTCAGGCAGGCGTGACTTCGTCGCGCCTGGTACCGCCGATCGACTCCTAGTAGCGGGCGAGCTCGACGATCTGGTAGACGACCAGGGCCACGTAGACGGCGGCCAGCGCGACGCTCGCCTTCAGCACGATCGGCCGGCGACGCTGCGACCACAGGAAGATCGCACCGGCAGTCACCACAGCCATCTTGATGAGCGCCGCCGGCACGAACCCCAGACGCAGGAACTGTCCCATGATGGCGTTGGCCTCGACGGCGCCCTGGGCGAGCGCGCGCCGCGTGAGCAGCACGTCGTCGATGTTCAGCAGCCACAGCAGGATGAGCGCGGCGCCCAGCACGAGGTCGCGCCCGCGCGTGCCGGCTGCCGGCGCCTGGCGCGTGCACGGGCAGGGAGGCGCCAGCGTGAGGCCGGCGCCCGGACGGTAGGGCACGATCGACACGATCCCGCAGTCGGGACAGGTGTGAACGACGGCCAGCTCGTTGCCGTGCGCCTCGAGGCGCGGCGCCTTGCGGCGCCGCCGCTCAGGCCCGGGGTAGACCGGCAGGCCGGCGGCGCGCCGCTCGCGCGCGAGCTCGGCGCCGCGCCAGGCCGGCGGCAGCGACTCGTCGAGTCCCGGGTCGACGAAGACGACCGTGCTCACGCGCGTCGCCCGAGGCAGTGCTGTGACCATCCGATGTGCGAAGCGAAGCTCACGCCATCAACCCCCCAATCGCGCACTGTATGCCCTCGCGGCATGCGCCGCCAACACGAGGCCGTTGCCCAGGCTGTAGCCGGCCGTTGCCCAGACTGTAGCCGGGGGGCTTCCTTGAAAAGCCGGAGAGGCGATGGTACGGTTCCCCGGGACCTCCGACGGAGCCAGTGGGGTCGCTTGCACGACTGTCGCATCGGGCGGCAACGGCCGCGCCCGCAGGTGGCGCGGACCGGATTGTCGAACCCGCCAGGAGGCGATGCATGAAGCGCATTCACGGACTTCTGCTTGTCACGCTCGTCGCCCTCCTCGTCCTCCCCTTCGCCCTCCCCTCCACCGCCTCCGCCGAGACCATCGCGCAGAAACGCGCGCGGGCCCACGTCATCATGGGCCAGCTCGCCGCGCTCGACGTCAAGATGGAGAAGGTGGTCGAGCGCTACGACGCGGCCACCGGCAAGCTCGACGGCATCAACGCCCGCATCGCCGCCAACAAGCGCACCCTGACCGTCACGCGCTACGACCTGCAGATGGCCAAGAGCATGCTGCAGCAGCGCGTCGTGGCCATGTACAAGCAGCGTCCCATCGAGCTGCTCGACGTGATCATCGCCAACAAGAGCTTCTCGTCGATGGTCGACCAGCTCTCGATGCTGCACAAGGTGAGCTCGAGCGACTCGAGCATGGTCGACTCGATCGGCAACTACCAGACGGCCATCGTCGCCACGCAGAAGTCGCTGGCGACCGAGCGCACCGCCGCCCAGAAGCTCGTCGCCGAGCGGGCGGGCGAGAAGGCAAGCGTCGAGGGCGCCCTGGCGGCGCGCCAGTCGCTGCTGCGTGGCGTCAAGAGCGAGATCGCCGCGCTCGAAGCTCAGCAGGCCGCCGCCGCCCGCCAGTCGGCGGTGCGTTCGGGCGGCTACGTGCTCACGGCCCAGCCGGTCAACCCCAACACCAGCAGCGTCGTCGCCTTCGCCGAGAGCTTCGTCGGCAAGGTGCCCTACGTCTGGGGCGGCGCCTCACCGTCGGGCTTCGACTGCTCCGGCTTTACCATGTACTGCTGGTCGCACTTCGGCGTGGGCCTGCCGCACAACGCGGCCGCCCAGCAGGCCATGTGCGCGCCGGTCTCCGACCCGCAGCCGGGCGACCTCGTGTTCTTCGGCTCGCCGGCCTACCACGTCGGCATCTACGTCGGCGGCAGCAGCATGGTGAACGCCCCGCACACCGGCGCCATGGTGAGCTACGGCTCGGTCTCGGGCGCCTCGGGGTTCGGCCGGCCCTAGCCGCCGCTCCTCCGTCACCTGCTCCAGGCGTCCCGCCTGCTCCAGCCGTCGCCGTCTGCCACAAGCCGTCGCCGTCTGCCGCAGGCGGATCCGTCCCTTCTCGAGGGGCATGCCGCCATGCCGACGCCCCTCGCGGGCGAGCGCCCGCAATGGTCCAAGGGGTAAACATCTGGGCGTCACGGCCGATGATGTCTGGGGAACCGGAATCCGCAGACGGAGATGAGCCGACGTGAAGACGGTAGACGAGCTGCTGAACGAGATGGTCTCGCGCAACGCCTCCGACCTTCACATCAAGGCCGGCAGCCCGCCGGTCATCCGGGTCGACGGCGAGCTCCACCTGCTCGACGAGCCCGTCCTGTCGCCCGAAGACACCAAGGACGCCGCGGCCTCGATCATGACCGACAAGCAGATCCGGCGCTTCAGCGAGCACAACGAGATCGACTTCGCCTACTCGGCGGCCGCCATCGGCCGTTTCCGCGTGAACATCTACCGCCAGCGCGGCAGCATCTCGATCGCCATGCGCCAGGTGGCGACCCAGATCCCCTCGTTCGAGACCCTGCACCTGCCCGACATCATCAAGCGCCTGGCCCTCGAGCCGCGCGGTCTCGTGCTCGTGACCGGCACTACCGGCTCGGGCAAGACGACCACCCTGGCGGCCATGATCGACCATATCAACAACACGCTGCGCCGCCACGTCGTGACGGTCGAAGACCCGATCGAGGTGCTCCACAAGGACCGCAAGGCGATCATCAACCAGCGCGAGATCGGGCTCGACACCGAGTCGTACGCGACGGCCCTCAAGTACGTGCTGCGCCAGGACCCCGACGACATCCTGATCGGCGAGATGCGCGACGTCGAAACGGTCTCGGCGGCCCTCACGGCGGCCCAGACCGGTCACTTCGTGATGAGCACCCTGCACACGATCGACGCGACCGAGACGATCAACCGCATCATCGACTTCTTCCCGCTGCACCAGCAGAAGCAGGTGCGCATCATGCTCGCCGGCACGCTGCGCGGCATCGTCTCGCAGCGCCTGCTGCCGCGCGCCGACGGCCAGGGCCGCGTGCCGGCCATCGAGGTCATGGTGATGACCAGCCGTATCCGCGACTTCGTGCTCGATGCCGACCAGACGTCGATGATCGGTTCGGCCATCAAGGAAGGCGAGTTCTACGGCATGATGACCTTCGACCAGGCGCTGCTGCACCTCTACGAAGAAGGCATGATCACCCTGCACGATGCCGCCCAGGTGGCCAACAACCCGCACGACTTCAAGCTGCTCGTGCAGTCGCAGGGACACGACGTCAGCCTGATGACCTTCTAGGGGCTCTTCGCCCCTTTGCGACTGCGGGCCGTGCCGGCGGCGCCGTGAGCGTTCCCCGTGGGCTTCATCGGTCTTTCGTGCGGCGCCGCGGGCGCGGCGTCTCGCCTGCTGACTGACTAGAGCAGGACTTTGCGGCTCTCGATGTGCAGATCGACCTTGCGCTTGATGCGCTGCAGCGCGTTGTCGACCGTCTTGCAGTCGCAGTCGAGCTGGCGGGCGATCTTCTCGTAGGAGAGTCCCTGCAGGTAGAGGCGCAGCACACGGCTCTCGAGCGTGGAGAGCAGGCGCGTGAGGCAGTGCTTGAGGCTTTCGACCTCTTCGGCCGAGATGACCTGGTTGACCGGGTCGTTCACCGACGAGCCGGGCAGCACGTCGGCCAGGCTGCACTCGCCGTCGTCGCTGCCATCGCCCGGCGTGTGGCTGAACGACAGGTAGCCGTTGAGCGGCACG
>DATIYD010000223.1:0-6189 GCA_035517975.1 Thermoleophilia bacterium
CCCCCCCCCCCCCCCGCCACCGGGGATCGACCGCGTCGCTACTTGCCCGACGACCGCATCGCCGGCGACGGCGCGTGCGGCGAGTTCGCGTGCGACGGGGCGTACGGCACCGGCGCCTCGTCCCGGCCGGCGGCGAGACCGGCGGTGCGCCCCTTGAGCGGCCGCATGCCGAACAGGAACCGCGTCGGTGCGAAGCGGCGCACCACCTCGTAGAGGGCGAATGTGCAGGCCACCGAGACCACGATCAGGGTGAGCCACTGCAGCGGCTCCGAGGCCGCCAGGCCAACGACGAACCAAGCGACCACCACGATCACCGTCTGGTGCAGGATGTAGACGGGATACGACGCCTCGCCCAGGTACGACAGGGCCGGCGAGGGGCGATCGAGGTAGCGCCGGCCGTAGCCCAGCACGCCCACGATGACGAGCCACGAGGCCAGCATGTGGACCAGGGTGAACCCGATCTGCTGGGGCGAGGCGTTGGGGAGCGAGTCGTACAGGCCGTAGGTCGCCACCGAGAGCACCGCGAGGCCCACACCGACCGTCAACGCGGGCAGGCGGTAGCGAAGCGCGTTGTCCATGAACTCGGGGCCGCAGACGATGGCGTAGCCGAGCACGAAGAAGACCAGGTAGTAGCAGAGGCGCAGGCCGGTCGGATCGTGGATGGCGTCGCCGACGAACAGGAGGAACGCCGCTAGGAGCCAGCCGGCGGGGTGAGCGAGGCGCCGCGAGAAGCCCCGCAGCAGCGCGCCGCCGCGCTCCGTGCGACCCCAGGCGAGCAGCGGCAGGGTGACGAGCGCGATCAGGAACAACGCCCAGATGAACCACAGGTGACCGAGCCCGAAGCCGCCGTAGTAGTCGCCGCCGTCCTTGATGTTCCACTTCAGGAAGTCGCCGCTCACCAGGTAGTGCCAGAACGAGGAGCCGTAGCCCGAGTTGAAGCGGCCCCCGTACCACGTCTGCGGCGGGATCAGCACGAAGATGCCGAAGAGAAACGGTACGAGCAGCCGCGCGCGCCGTTCGCCGAGGTACTGCCGGGAGCTGCGCTTGCCGAGCGCGAAGTACGTCGAAGCGCCGGCCAGCACGAAGAGCAGCGGCATGTGCCACACCGAGATGAAGTTGAGCAGGTAGCTGACCGGCACCGACAGGTGCGCCGCCTTCACGTAGAAGGGATCGTCGGCGTTGAAGACGCGCAACGTGTGGAACGGGAACAGCAGCAGCACGGCCAGCACCCGCAACCAGTCGATGTAATACAGACGCGCCGGGGCGCCGGCCGGCAGGCCGCTCGCCGGGGTGGGCGCCACCGTCCGCGAGGGCGATATCCTCTCGGCGACACCTGTCATGACTCCTCCTTGCGATCCTGGGGCGGTGCCTCGGCACGCGCAGGTCGCCGAGCCCGGTCCTCGTTTGCCTTACACGAGGATCATCGCCGGGCGCAGGCACGCCTACGTCGGGCCCGCGGAGGAACTTGGGGGTGACCAGAGGATGGTCTTTGAGCTGCGACCTGGGTCTCGAGCACGTGCGACCCAGGTCTGACGAAGCGCTGGAATCGAGCCCGACTACTCCGATCCTGCGTGCTCGGCGGCGGTCGGCGTCTCCGCCGCAGACGGGCGCAGCTCGGCGGCGGCCCGCGCCTCGGCCGACGCGGGCGGGCGCAGCTCGGCGATGATGCGGCGCATCTGCGCGAGCGCCTGCTGCGTCAGCGCCTGCAGGCGCTCGAGCTGCGATGTGGCGGCGTCGGGGTCGTCGAGCGACGCCCGCGTCGCGGCGCTGGCCTCGAGCGCACCCGCCAACGTGCCCGACACCGAGGCCTGCAGCTCGCGCGCCAGGCGCGAGCGCTGCTCGATGGCGGCCAGCTCGTCGACCTGACCGGCGTAGGCCTGAAGCTGCTCCTGAGCCACCCGCAGGTCGGCGACCATGGCCGCGCTCTGCGCCCGAGCGGCCTCGAGCTCGCCGCCCGCGACCGCGAACATGGCCAGCACGATGCCGGCCGCCATAGGGATCAGCGCGAGCGCCAGGCCGTGGAGCGGCCCGATCGCGAGCACAAGCGAGCCGCCGATGGCCGCGACCAGCAGCGCGATCCAGACCAGACGGGTGGAGCCCGCGAAGACGACGGCCGCCTCGTAGCACTCGAGCACCAGCAGGGTGGTCAGGAAGTCGTGATCGGTGTCGAGGGCGTACAGCACCAGCACGATGGCGGCCTGCGCGGCGAAGACGATGTGCAGCGCCGGGGTGGCGCGCGGCCGGCGCACGACGACCACGAGCAGCATCGCCAGGAACAGCACCATGCCAATCACGTAGGCGCGGCGCAGATCGGGTCCGCTGAGGATCAGCGCCCTCGCGAGCACCGCCGCCCAGCCCACCGTGACGGCGACCAGGCCCACGCGGGCCGAGGGCTCGCCGGCCCTCGTGACTGCCGCCGTCCGAGTCACCGCCCGCTCGCCTCGTCCGTGAGGCCGTGCTTGAGGGCGTAAATGGCAAGCTGTGTGCGGTCCTTCAGGCCGAGCTTGGCCAGGGCGTGGCCCACGTGCGTCTTCACCGTCTTCTCGCTGATCACGAAGCGGTCGGCGATCTCGCGGTTGCTGCGGCCCTGCGCCACCAGGGCGACGACCTCGAGCTCGCGCTCGGTCAGGTCGCCGGCCGCGCTGTCGGGAGCGGCCGGCGCCTCGTCGGGCCGGGCGCCCATGGCGGCATCCATGACCTTGCGCAGGGCGTCGGGGTGCAGGCGGGGCTCGCCGCGGTGCACGGCACGGATCGCTTCGACGAGCTCCTCGGGCGTGACGTCCTTGAGCAGGTAGCTCGAGGCGCCGGCCTCGAGCGCCGGCAGCACCTGGTCGTCGCCGGCGAAGCTCGTCAGGGCGATCACGCCGATGTCCGGCTCGGTCTCCTTGATGCGGCGCGTCGCCGCGATGCCGTCGAGCTTCGGCATGACAATGTCCATGAGCATCACGTCGGGCTTGAGCCGGCCCGCGAGGTCGATCGCGGCGAGGCCGTCACCGGCCTCGCCGACGACCTCGATGTCATCCTGCAGGTCGAGGAAGGTGCGCAGGCCGAGGCGCACGACCTGGTGGTCGTCGACGATGAGCACTCTGATCGGTTCACTCTGCGCCACTGCCGGTGCCTCCCTCGTTCCCGCTGGTTTCGACGCCCTCCGTGTCGGGCGTGTGGTCTACGACGACCGCCGCGTCCGAGCCCGGCTCCTCGGCAACGACCGACGCGCCGCTGCCCGGCTCTTCGGCAACGACCGACGTGCCGGCGCCCGGAGAGCTTGTGACCGTGAGAGTCCAGCCGACTTCAGCGGCGCGTTCCCTCATGCCGTCGAGCCCGAGGCCGCGGTCGTCGGCCCGCTCGGGATCGAAGCCTGCCCCTCGGTCCTCGATCTCCAGTCGGCACGGCCGCCGCAGGCGCAGGCGCACCGTCGCCGACGACGTGCCGGCATGCTTGACGACGTTGTTGAGCGCCTCCTGCACGATGCGCAGCAGGGCCGCGGCCTCGGCCGGCGTCGGCTGGGCGAAGGCTGCCTCACCCTCGACCTCGAGCGCCACCGCGAGGCCGTCCGTGCGCTCGCGCTCCCGCAGGTGGCGGGCCAGCGCGGCGGGCAGCTCATCGCCGGCCGGCGGCGAGGGCAGCTCCGCGCTCAGGGCATCCATCTCCCGCAGGGCGCTGCGCGCGAGCTCATCGACCTGGTCGAGCTGGGCCGCGACCTGCCCCGGCGATCGTTGCAGCAGCAGCAGCGCCGACCGTGCGGTGAGCGTCATGCTGAAGAGCGTCTGGGTGGCCGAGTCGTGCAGATCGCGCGCCAGGCGCTGGCGCTCACGTACCCCGGCCAGGCGTTCGGCCCGCGCGGCGTAGTCGGCAAGCCGACTGTTGGTGTCGCGCAGATCGACGGCCAGCGCCTCGTTGCGCAGGCGCGCCTCGGTGGCGCGTTTCGTCGTGAGCGCGTAGGCGGCCAGAAAGACGTCGGCGCCGGCGTAGACCGCCG
The DNA here is from genome assembly GCA_035517975.1 of Thermoleophilia bacterium. Classification (GTDB taxonomy): domain Bacteria; phylum Actinomycetota; class Thermoleophilia; order UBA2241; family UBA2241; genus Bog-752. Next base: position 3,980 of record DATIYD010000223.1, read on the forward strand.
CGAAGGTCGCCGCCTGGACGGCGCCGTACTCCGCGACGAGACAGAGGCCGGTGAGCAGGGCGAACAGGCCGATCAGCACTTCCGTGCTTCGGACCCGCCATCTCATCGCGGCCTGCATGCTGGGCACCGCCAGCAGGATGGCGAAGAAATCGCTCGAGTCGGACAGCGTGAGGGCCATCCCTATCGCCGCCGCCTGCAGCACGACGTTCACGGCAAACCACGGACGCCAGCGGCGCGAAAGGGCCGGCTCGACGAGGAGCAGCGCGAGCCAGGCGAGCAGCAGGGCGAGGGCGAGGAGGCGCCGGCCGTCGTCGAAGGCGAGCACCGAGCGCAGCACGGCGGCGGTGTACAGGAAGGCCACCGTCAGCGCGAAGACCCAGCGCTGCGAGCCCAGCAGCCCGCCGCGGGCGGGCGAGGCCGCAGGCGAGGTGTGCGCCGCGGCGGTCGCAGCCGCCTCGCCCGCCGCGCTCACCGTCGAGACCCCTCCGCGCGCTCCTTGATCCCGCGCAGCATCTTGCGGCTCATCACGAAGCTGACCGCCTCGACCGGCTCGACCAGCAGGGGGGCCCACCGCCGCAGGTACCCGTAGCGCTCGCGCACCAGGAGCCGGGTAGCGTCGCCCGGCGACCCCGGCGTCGGTCCGACGTCTCCGAGCACGAACGCCCACGTGAAGTCGTAGGGCGGGGCGGCGTCGCCCATGGGCACGCCGCCCCTGATCACGAGCGCCCGATCAGGCTCCACGGCGGCGACCTCGAGCGCCACGTCCGGATGCAGCCGGAACGCGTCACCGGGCGCCACGTCCTGCCACTCGGGCATGACGCTGTCGGCACTGTGCATCTGGCAGCCGACCAGGTTCTCGAGGCCGTCGTAGGAGTACAGCCCGCCGCGACCCTGGCCCATCTGAACGATCCAGGGCCAGAGCTGCTCGCGCGGCACCCGGACGGTGATCGCGCGGGTGGCGACGAGGTCGGCCTGCGGCATGAGCTCGTCGCCGGGCAGCACCCTGGCACACTCCTCGCGCGAGGCGCCCCAGCGCAGGTACCACGAGCGCCCGGCGAGACCCACCGCGGCCGCCGCCGCGGCGCCGCCGATCACCAGTGCCATCGAGCCCGCACGCGCGGCCCGGAGCCTCATGCGCACCTCCGTCCGATCCTGTCGAGCAAAGCCTAGCACCAGCGCTCGCGCTCGGGCCGGACGAAGCGTGCCCGTCGAGCGAAGGGGCGCCGCCGCGCCCCACGCTCGTCAGGCCATGGCTGCGCGCCGTCGAAACGCCGCGAGCCCCGCCCCCGCTTGTGACATCACCGTCACCCAGCCACGAGGTCCCGCCGCCGGAACCAGGCGAGCCCCGCCGCGCCGAGCGCCGCGGCGGCGGCCAGCACCGCGACGGCCGCCCCAGCGCTGACGGCGAGCGCCGGCGCCTTCTGGTGCGCGAAGGGCGAGAGGTCGATCGCCCACTGGGGCAGGCGCAGGCTGGCGCCGAACACCGGGCTCAAGAGGATCGACGCCGCAAGCAGCAGCCACGAGACCGCGACGGCGCGACGCGGCAGCAGCGCGAAGACCGCGAGCACGGCGCCGGCGATGACCAGCACCGCGGGTAGCTGGGCCAGCGCCGCGACGACCAGCTCGCGCAGGAGAGCGGGAGTGCCGCCGACCACGAGGCCGGCCGCGAGGGCCATGGCTGTCGCGAAGCCCACAAGCAGCGCGATCGCGCCGAGCCCCGCGGTCGCAAGCTGGCACGCCACCCACCGCGGCCGGCTCACGGCACCCGCCAGGACGGGCTCGAGGCGGCCGCGCGACTCCTCCTCGCGCATGCGCAGCAGCACCTGCACGACGTAGATGGCGACCATCATGCCGGCCAGCTCGATCATCGACGTGAAGAAGGCATCGAGCAGGTGGCTCGTGCCGCCCATACGCAGGTACCACGCGCGCATGTTGCCCGTCATGGTGCGCGCGCTGCCGCTGACCGAGCCGAAGACCAGGCCGAACCCGACGAGGGCGACCAGCCAGGCGACGAAGGTGGTGCGCTGCAGGCGCCAGGCCAGGCCGAACGGCCCGCTCAGGCGGGCCGAACCGCGGGCACGACCGGTCCGCGCCGGCAGGACGCCGCGACCCAGGTCGCGCCGCGCCGCGTAGCACGTGGCGGCGGCGACGAGAGCCGCCGCGAGGGCGAGCGGCAGGACGAGCACCCACCAGTGGTCGCCGCCGAACGG
>DATIYD010000224.1:0-7088 GCA_035517975.1 Thermoleophilia bacterium
GTCGAGAACATGTCCTACTTCGTCTGCCCGTCGTGCGGCGAGAAGCACTTCGTGTTCGGCCACGGCGGCGCCTACGAGATCGCACGGGCCGCAGGCACGACGCTGCTCGGCCGCATCCCCCTTGACGAGTCGACGCGCAGCGCCGGCGACGCCGGCTTGCCGCCGGCGCTCGACCCCCAGAGCCCGGCCGGCGCCGTGTTCCGCGACATCGCCGAGGCGATCGACACCATGCCGGGCCGCACCACCGGCTGAGCGTCGCCCGCACCTCCGCTGCCTGGACCGGTCCCCGCCGCGATGTAGAATTGGTCAAGTTTTCAGGCAGTGGAGCCGACGAGCAGAGGTACCATGGGGAGTGCTTCTACCTCGCCTACCGAACGACGCTGGCTACGGCTCGGCCCGGCGGCCGAGCTGCTGGGCGTGAGCATCAACACGCTGCGCCGCTGGAGCGACGCCGGCAAGGTGGCCTGCTACCGTAGTGCCGGCGGTCACCGCCGCTTCCGGCGCGTCGACATCGAGGCGCTGCTCCGCGCCGGAGCCCTGGCAGCCACGCGCGGCGAGCCTGCCGCGTCGTCGGGCGACGCCGATGCCATCGCCGTCCTGCAGGCCCGCACCCGTGATCTCGAGCTCCTGGTCGAGGCCGGCGAAGACGCGTCACGCCTGTCGACCGACGACGTCCTCGAGAGCGTGGCGCGACGCCTGTCGCGCCTGACCCATTCGCCGGTGGCCGACATCTACGCGGTCGAGGGCCGGCGACTGCGATCGCTGGTCAGCTACGACCACGGTGTCTTCGATCGCTCGTGGGAAGGCACCGTGTTCGACCTGCGCGACTTCCCGGTCAACGTGACGGCCATCAACGAGCGCCGCGTCTGCGTGATCGCGAGCCTCGACGACCCCGCGCTCTCGCCCGAGCGCCGGGCGGCGCTCCAGAAGTGGGGCTACCAGTCGCAGCTCTGCGCGCCGCTCATCGTGCGCGACGCCGTGATCGGCATCCTCGAGCTGTCCGACCACGTGCCGCGCGACTTCAGCGAGCACCTCGAGCTCATCGCCGGCCTCGCCCACGTGGCCGGCCGGGCCCTCGACAACGCCGTGCTGTTCGAGGAGATCCGGCGCCGCAACGTCATCCTGCACGAACTGGTCGAGTTCGGCGCGCTCGTCACCGGCGCCGACGACCTGATGACGCTGCTGCGAGCCGGCGCCAAACGTCTGGTCGAGGTCCTCGGCGCCGCCGACTGCGACGTCTTCACCCTCGAGGGCGACCACCTGCTCAGCCGCGTGAGCTACGACCACGACGGCTACGACGAGGCGGCGGTGGGCCACACGCTCGAGCTCGACGACTTCGCGAGCGCGAAGGCCGCCATCGAGTCACAGCACATCCGGGTCGTCGCCTCACCGACCGACCCGGGCATGGATCCCGACGAACGGCGCGTCTTCGAGCAGTGGGGCTTCAAAAGCAGCCTCTCGCTGCCGCTCGTGGTCGACGGCGTCGTCAAAGGCCTGATCGACATCTACGACGACGAACCCAACGACTTCGCCGAGTACCTCGATTTCCTGCAGACCGTGGGCCAGCTGCTGGCCGGCGCGCTCGACAAGGCCCGCCTGCTCGACTGTCTCGAGGACAGCAACCGCGACCTGCGCGAGCTGGTCGACTCCGGGCTCGAGTTCGGCTCCACGCTCGAGCTCGACGAGGTGCTGCGCTCGGTGGCGGCCCGTCTGCGCAGCCTGGCCAACGCCGACGAGTGTCAGATCCTCGGCCTCGAAGGAGACGACCTCGTGGTGCGCATCTGCGTCGGCCGCGACTGTTCTCTCGAGGGCGTGGTCGGACAGCGGCGCCCCCTCGGCGAGCACCGTGCGGCCGAGCGGGCCACGCGCACCCGCCAGCCGGTGGCCGTACGCGATGCCGCCGCCGACGACGATCTGACGCCACAGGAGCGCGCACTCCTCGCCGCGACCCATCACCGCGCGAGCATCCACCTGCCGCTGGTCGTGCGGGGCGAGGTCGTCGGCCTGGTCGTCCTGTTCGACCGCGAGCCGCGCGAGTTCGTGCGGTTGCCGCTCCTGCAAGGCCTCGCCCAGGTCGCCGCCCAGGCGATGGCCAACGCCACGCTCTACCGCGCCCTCGACGAGAGCCGCCGGCGCCTCGCGCTCATCTCCGAGGCGAGCCTGCAGCTCGCCTCGACCCTCGAGCTGCCCGACGTGCTGCGCGCGACCGCGGACCGGCTCTGCGAGGTGGGCATGGCGCCCTCGTGCGACCTGCACCTGGTCACCGGCTCAGACCTCGTCTGCGTCGCCAGCGTGAAGCAGGGCGAGATCGTGCCCGACTGGATCGGCACCGTCCACCCGCTCGAAGGCTGGCCGGCGGTCGCCTCGGCGGTCGTGACCCGGGACACCGTGCAGCTCTGCTCGCTCGACGATCCCCGGCGCGGGCCCATCGAGGTCGACGAGCTGCGCCGCTACGGCTACGAGTCCGAGCTCGTCGTGCCGCTCATCGCCAAGGGCCGGGTGATCGGCGTGGCCGACCTGCTCGACCGCGAGCGTCGCGAGTTCTCGCCGGGCACGGTAGGCGCGGTCGAGGCGGTCTGCCGGGCGGCCGCCTTTGCGATCGACAACGCCAACCTCTTCGAGGCCGTCCAGCTCCGCAGCCGCGAGACCGAGCTCCTGAACGCCATCGCCCGCCGCACGGCTTCGAGCCTCGAGCTCGACGAGATCGCCGCGGCGACCGTCGAGGAGCTCCGCCAGATCGTCGCCTTCGATCGCGCGGAGCTGGTCCTGGCCGACGGCGGCGAGCGTCTCGAGACCATCTACTCTTCCGACGACCACGACATCGGTGCCGGCCCGCGCGAAGCGAGCGCGGCCCAGCGAGCGGCGCTCGAGGTCATCCGGCGCGACCTGGTGGTCGTCTGGGAGAGCGGCACCGCCCCGAGCTTCGACGGCAGGAACGGCGCCGGCGACAACGTCGGCGTGGCCGGCGCGAGCATAGCGCTGCTCCACGACGAGCAGCTCATCGGCGTGCTCGGTCTCACCGGCTCCGAGCCGAACGACTTCACCTCGGTCGACCGCCACGTCCTGGAGCGGGTCGGTACGCACCTGGCGCTCGCCATCCACAACGCGCGGCTCTACGACGAGATCAAGCGCATGCACCTCGGCAATCTCAAAGCCCTGACCTCGGCCTTGAACGCCAAGGACTACTACACGCTGGGCCATGCGGCCCGCGTCGGCGCCTACATGGTCCTGCTCGGCCACGAGCTCGGCTGGTCCGAGGAGACGATCCGCCAGGTCGAAGAGGCCGCGTACCTGCACGACATCGGCAAGATCGGCGTCTCCGACCGCGTGCTGCTCAAGCCCAGCGGGCTGAATTCGCTCGAGTGGGAGCTCATGCGGCAGCACCCGATCTTCTCGGCCGACATCCTGCGGCCGCTCTTCGAAGACGACCTCGTGCTCGGCGTGCGGCATCACCACGAGCACTGGGACGGCGCGGGATATCCCGACGGCCTGGCCGGCGAGGCGATCCCCCTGGTCGCCCGGGCCATGTGCGTGGCCGACTCCTACGACGCCATGTCGTTCCGCCGCCCCTATCGCCAGGCGCTGCGCTACCACGAGGCGCTGGCCGAGCTCGACCGCTGCAGCGGCACGCAGTTCGACCCCGAGATGGTGCGCGCCTTCACCCGCGTGCTCGCGCGCCTGGCCGAGCAGCGCGCCGAGGCTCGCAGCGTGGCCGCGCTGGGCGCCGCTGGAGTCGACCCCGACGAGCACGAGGCGCTGCACGCGTCGGGCGACGAGCAGGGAGCCCCGTACCGGCACATCGCCGACAGCCTGCGCGCGACCCGCGACGAGCACCCCGAGGTGCGCTTCCTCACCACGGTCGTGCTCGCCGCCGACGGCGAGTGCGCGATCATCGTCGACCCGGAGGAGACCGCCGAGGAGCACTCGCCGCTCGGCAGCAGGGTGTTCGCCGACGACGAGCTGCTCGAGACCTTCGCCGGAGGCGCCCCCGACATCAACGTGCTGTACGTCGACGAGTGGGGCGTCTGGGTGAGCGGCCTCGCCGTCGTGCGCGACGCGCACGGCCGGATCGTCGCCGTCGTCGAGGCCGACGTCCCTCCGGCCGGGGTGAGCGGCGCCGAGATGCGCGGCCTGCGCAGCGACGTCGCGCGCGCCTTCGCCTCGATGTTCCAGGCGGCCGCCGCGCGTCCCGACCGCGCCGCCCTCGACGCGATCACCGACGGCCTCACCGGCCTCTACAACCACCGCTACCTGCACGAACGTCTGAGCGAGGAGATCGGGCGCGCCCGCGACGACTCTCGTCCGCTGTCGCTGCTCTTCTGCGGGCTCGACAACTTCAAGGCGTTCAACGAACGCTTCGGCCACAGCGCCGGCGACGACGCGCTGCGCGGCGTCGCCCGCGTGATCGACGGCTGCATCAGGCACGTCGACCTGGCCGCCCGCTACGGCGGCGAGGAGTTCGCGGTCATCCTCATGGGCACCGACCCCGACGTGGCCGCCGAAGTGGCCGAGCGGCTGCGCCGCGACGTCGCGACGATCCCGCCGCTGCCGGGCCAGGAGGCGCCGCTCACCGTGAGCATCGGGCTGGCGTCCTATCCGGCCGACGCCGATCTCAAGGAGGAGCTCATCGACAAGGCCGACTGGGCGATGCACCTGGCCAAGCGGCTGGGGCGCGACCGGGTGGTCGTCTTCGGCGCCGGCCAGCCGCAGGACGCCGGCGAGATGGCGTACGACAGCGGCGAGGCGGGACGGTCCTGAAAGAGAGCGACGCGCTGCCGGGCCCGCGGCAAGAGAGCTGGCGAGGCGCGACGGAGGTCCCCCCGGACCAACGCCGCGCCTCACGCTTTCTAGACGACGAGGAACGAGGTGAGGTAGTCGCCGATCTCGCGATCCTCGGCGCCGATCTCGAGCGTGGTGAGCAGACGGCAGAGACTCTCGTCGTCGCCGACGAGCAGCGCCCCGAGGTGGTGGTAGCGATCGAGCATGCGATCGACGACCTCTGCCTTCTCTTTGCGAGTCATCGTCGTCCTCCCGTCTGGCGGCTGCATCTCGACCCCTTTCGATCCCTCTGCTCGTGACATCGCCACCGCTCTCGCGCCCGAAGATAGGACGCTCGTCTATGTCGTCAGATTGGCAACGCGGCACGGTCGCGCACGGGGCCGGATCCGAGGCTGTGAGGGGTGTCCGCACGCAGCGCGCGGAGGCGCGAAACCGTCGCCGCACGTGGCGACGCGAAAGCAGGGCCGCCGCCCCGGTCGTCGCGCGCCATTCGGCCGCTGCGGGACGAGACCGGCGATCCCTCAGAGCCGCTGCGCGAAAGCCGGCGATCCCTTAGAGCCGCTGCGGGACGAGACCGGCGATCGCCTCAGGGCCGCTGCAGGGCGAGGCCGGCGACCACTTCGAGCACTGCGCGCGCGGCGAGCTGGCTCAGGTGACCCTGCAGGTCGTAGCGCGGCGCGAGGCAGCAGACGTCGAAGCCGGCGACCGGCCCGCGCGCGAGCACGCGCAGGGCGCGCAGCAGCTCGCGCGCCGAGAGCCCGCCGGGATCGGGGTACTTCTGTCCGCCGTGGGCGGGATCGACCACGTCGATGTCGAGAGACAGGTAGAGAGCCTCGGTGCCGGCCGTCGCCGACTCGAGGGCTTCCTGGGCGACGGTGGCGATGCCGATCTCGTCGATGTCGGCCATGGTGTAGTACCGCGATCCGAGCTCTTCGGCGACGGCCTTGTCGGCGAGCGACTCGCGGCCGCCGCGCAGCCCGATCTGCACGAAGTTGTCGGGCTCGACGACGCCCAGGTCGAAGGCGCGCGCCCACTGCGAGCCGGCCCAGTACTTGGGCTCGTAGGAGAGGTCGAAGTGCGAGTCGAGCGTGACGATGCCGAGCTTGCCGTTCAGCTTGCCGGCGAGCACCTGCAGCACGGGGATGGGGACCGAGTGGTCGCCACCCAGCACGATGGGCACGGCGCCGGCGGCCAGGATGTCGGCGAGCTTCTCGTGGGCCCGCAGGAACGTCTCCTCGATGTCGCCGGCCGCGACGGCCACGTCGCCGTAGTCGACGAGCCGCAGGTGGTCGGCGATGACGAGGTCGGGGTCGGCTTCGGGCAGGTAGCCGCGGCCGTGGCGCAGCGAGTAGAACACGGAGTGACGCCGGATAGCGTCGGGGCCCTCGTCGGCGCCGCTGCGGTGGTAGATCGAGCCGTCGGGCGCCGGCGCGGCGCTCGCCGGCGCGTAGGTCACCGGATCGAGCAGCCGGACCCCCTCGAAGGGGATGCCGAGCACCGCGGCGCCGGCGCCCTCGAGGCCCGCCGGCACGCTCACCGCCGGCGCCTCGGCGAAGGTCGGCACGTCGCCGTGCAGGATGGGCGCCATGACCCGTTCCGGCCGGCCGCCCTGCTTCGCCGCCGCCGCCGCACCGCGCTCGAACGCCTCGTGCACCTTCTTGGGATCCATCTTGCCCTCAGCCTTCCTGCCGTGCCGGTGACCCGGCCGCCGTCCGTTCGTGCCAGGGCCGCGTGGCACGCTGGGCCACCACGGCCTCGTCGTCAATCTCGATGCCCAGGCCCGGTCCCCGCGGCACCACCACGACCGAAACGCCCTCGTGGCGTTCGGTCGCAAGGCCTCTGCCGATGTCGCGCGAAAGGCCGCCCGGCCGCCAGGGCACGTCGGCGTCGCAGCGAGTCGCGCCGCCGAGGACGGCGGCCAGGTGCAGGTGGGCGGCCAGGCCAAGTGAGCTCTCGCCCATGTTGCCCACCAGGATGCCGATGCCGGCCCTCTCGGCGATAGCAGCGATCTCTCGCGCCGCGGTGATGCCGCCGGATTTCATGAGCTTGATCACGAACAGGTCGGCGGCGCCGACGCGGATGGCGGCGGCAGCGTCGGCCGGTCCTCTCACCGATTCGTCGAGGGCGACCGGCAGATCGGTTCCCTCGCGCACGCGGCGGGCGCCCTCGAGATCGCCGGCCAGCACGGGCTGCTCGACGAGCTCGATGTCGTAGGGCACGAGGCGTTCGATGGCCCGCAGCGCGGTCGCGGCGTCGTACCAGCCCTGGTTGGCGTCGATGGTGAGGCGCGCGTGGCGGCCGGCCGCTTC
>DATIYD010000225.1:0-4319 GCA_035517975.1 Thermoleophilia bacterium
TGCAGTCTACCGCGCCGGCTACGCCCGGCACGCTTGGAAACTCCCATCCGGTGGGTACATCTTTCGCGAGATGCAGCGGAAGATGACCATCGACGTCCCCCTGAGCGTGGCCTACGGCCTCGGCGACCTCCGCACCGTGCGCGAGGAGCTGCGCCTCTACCTCGAGGGCCGCGCCCTGCCGCCCGAGGTCACCTACGACCTGCTCACCTGCGCGCAGGAGGCCTGCAAGAACGCCCTGCGCTTCGCCGGCACGCCGCGCGGTGTCCACGCGTCGATCCTGGTCCTGCCTCACGAGGTCGTCATCACGGTGCGCGACTTCGGCGCCGGATTGGCCGTGCGGCCCGACGCCTCGCTGCCGCCCGACCCCTACAGCGAATCGGGCCGCGGCCTGTTCCTGATGGCGGCCCTCATGGACCGCGTCGAGGTGCGGGTGAGCGACGGCACGCAGGTGCGGCTGCACAAGCTGCTGCCGCTCGTCGATGCCGCGATGCTCGAGCAGGCCGCGTAGACGCTTCGCTGCGGCGGCCCGCGATGTCGCGCTCGGTCTCTCTGTCGCTCACGGAAGGATCGTGGTGAGGGCAAACTGGGTGCGCTTCGGCGAGATCGAGGTCGAAGGCAGGCGCTACGACCACGATCTCGTCATCGACCGGGGCCGGATAGCCAAACGGAGCAAGAAGGCGTCGAAGCCCTACCGGGCAAGGTTCGGCCACACGCCGCTCTCCGCCGACGAAGCGATACCCTGGGGCGGCAACCGCCTGATCGTCGGGACCGGCGCCTCGGGCAGTCTGCCGATCATGCCCGAGGTCTGGCGCGAGGCCCAGCGCCGCCACATCGAGGTCGTCGCCGTACCCACCGAACAGGCGCTGGCGCTGCTCTCAGACACGGCCGCAGCCGACGTCCGGGCCATCCTTCACGTCACCTGCTGAAGGCCCCTAGAACGAGGCCACGAAGTTCTCGACGAGCTGTCGGCAGAGCAGCCGGGAGTCGGCGATCACCTGCGGGACGGCCTCGACCAGCCGGGCATGCAAGGCGGGGTCGCGGCGCGCGACCCCCTTGTTGTCGCGCCGCAGCCAGAATCGCAGGATGCTCTCGTCGACCTCGGCGTGGAACTGCAGACCCCACGCCCGGCGCCCCACCCGAAAGGCCTGCACCCCCGGATCGCCCGGGCGTATGGCCAGCACCTCAGCTTCGGCGGGCACGGTGAACGACTGCGCGTGCCACTCGAGGGCGCAGAACGGCGAGCAGATGTCGCGCAGGAGCGCGTCGCCGCGCACGATGTCGACCGGCAGCCAGCCGACCTCGGGCACCTCGCGCGGGTACACGCGGCCGCCGATCGCGGCCGCGAGCTGCTGGCCGCCGAGACAGATGCCCAGCACCGGCAGGCCATCTTCGACGGCCGCCGCGAGCAGCCTGCGCTCGCGGTCGATGAAGGGAAACTCCGCGGCCTGGTCGGCGTTCATGGAGCCGCCGAGCACGACCAGGCCGGCGATCTCGCCGAGCTCCGCGACGGCCGGCACGGCGGCGCCCGCGTGCAGCTGCCGCACGTCGACCGTAAGGCCGGCGTTGACCAGCGTCTCGAGCAGCGTGCCGGGGTGAGCGGCGGCCTCGTGCTGGACGATGACGACCGGGTCGTCTGTAGGTGCATGGATCACGGCAAGTACGTACCCCGCTCACTCGACGGATGGCCCGCGCCGGCCGTTGCGGCGCCCGGTGAGGCGTCGCGCCGGCCTGCGAGGCCAATGCTAGGACATCGGACCCGCAAGTCCCAGCGCCCTGATGCCGATAGATGAAGGGGCTCCGCGGCGCAAAGGGCGCCCGGGCGGTGGGTCAGTCACAAGAGCCGGGCGGCTGTGGCAGGCCGGTCGCCGGGCCCGGTGCGGGACCGTCACGGCGAGAGGGGACGGCTTGGCCATCGCACGAAGCACATCGGATTGGCTGCGCCTGCCGGCCGCTGCCGCGCTCGCCGGCGTGAGCCCGGCAGCCCTGCGCCGCCTGGCCGACGCCGGCGAGCTGCCCTGCTTTCGGCGCGGCAGCGGACCGCGCTACTTTCGCACCCGCGACCTCGCGGCCTGGCGCGACGCCGACCCCGAGCAGGGTGTGCCGCTCGTCTTCGACCGCCGCTCGACCACCAGTCCCGACAGCCTGCGCGAGGGACTCTACGACCTGATCCTGCGCCTCTCGCCGGCCTTCGATCTGCGCGAGACGGTCGATCTGCTGGCCGACGGCCTGCGCGAGCTGGTCGACGCCGCCGACTGTGACATCTGGATGCCGGAGGGCGAGCACCTGCGCTGTGTGGTCTGCAACGACGTGCAGGGCTTCGATCGCGCGTGCACCGGCCGTATTCTGCCGCTGGATCGCTTTCCGCTCACGCGGCGCAGTGTCGAATCGACACAGCCGCTCGCGGTCGACAGTCTCGACGACGAGGCCCTCACCGAGGCCGAACGCGAGGCCATGCGCGGCTGGGGCCTCGCGAGCCTGCTCGACATCCCCATGGTGCTCGGCGGGAGCCTCGTGGGGCTCATCGAGCTCTACGACATCGTGCCTCGCGATTTCTCGGATCTGAGATCGGCCTTCGAAGGCTCGGGCCAGCTCCTGGCCGGCGCCTTCGCCAAGGCTGCCCTGCTCGACCGACTCGAGCAGAGCAACTGCGAGCTCCGCCACCAGAACCGGCGGCTCTCCTCGCTGCTCGACTCCGGGCGCGCCATCACCTCGACGCTCGTCGTCGAGGACGTGCTCGCCACGCTGGCGCGCCGGTCGGCTGAGGCCGTCGACGCGGCCGAGTGCCTCATCTACGAGTTCGACCTCGACGAGGGCACCATGACGGTGCGCAGCGACTACTGCGCACCGGGATCGGGGATGGTGCCGTTCGCCGACTCCGAGATCCAGTATCGGATCAGCGAGTACCCGGGCGGCACCGAAACGGTGCTCGGCGGCACGCCGTTCCAGGAGCTGCTCAGCGATCCCGACCTCGAGCCGGCCTCGCGACGCTCGATGCAGCGCTGGGGCGAGAAGAGCGTGCTCACCGTGCCCTTCGCGTTCGGCGACGAGCCGCTGGGCCTGCTCGTCATCGTCGAGACCGCGACCGAGCGGCGCTTCACCGCCGAGGAGATCGAGCTCGTGCGCGGCATCGGCGAGCAGGCCGCGGTCGCGCTGCACAACGCCAAGGTCTACCGCGAGCTCGAGCAGCGCCAGCGCGAGACCGAGCTCCTGAACGAGATCGCCCGCAAGATCACCTCGAGCCTGCGCGTCGAGGACATCGCCGCGACGACCGTGGCCGAGCTGCGCCGCCTGGTGCCCTTCGACCGGGCCGCCCTGGTGCTGATCGACGACGGCCGTCTGGTCAACGTCCTCACCTCCGACCGTGACCAGCGTTTCAAGGACCTCGGGGTCGGCGAGCTCGCCCCGGGCTTCGCCGAGCGCCTGGCAAGCGAACAGGCGGTCGCCCTCGAGCTGCCGGCCGACGCCCCCCTGCCGGCCGACGATCCCGTCGTCGCCGGGCTCGGCTCGGCCGCCGTCGCCGCCCTGCTGGTCGACGGCGAGCTGATCGGCGCCCTCTCGCTGGGCAGCTCGCAGCCCCGTGCCTACTCGGGCGACCACCTGCGCGTCCTGCGCAGGGTCGCCACGCACCTCGCCCTCGCCCTCGGCAACGCCCGCCTCTACGACAACATCCGGCGTCTGCATATGAGCAATCTCAAGGCGCTGTCGTCGGCACTCTCGGCCAAGGATTACTACACGCTCGGCCACGCGGCCCGCGTCGCGGCCTACATGGTGCTGCTCGGCAAGGAGCTCGGCTGGCCGCGCGAGACCCTCGTGCAAGCCGAAGAGGCCGCCTATCTGCACGACATCGGCAAGATCGCCATCTCCGACCGGGTCCTGCTCAAGCCCAGTCGTCTGAACAGCCGGGAATGGGAGCTCATGCGCCAGCATCCCAGCTTCAGCGCCGACATCATCGGTGCGCTCTTCAGCCCCGAGCTCGTGGCGGCGGTACGCCACCACCACGAACGCTGTGACGGCAACGGCTACCCCGACGGCCTGGCCGGCGACGACATCCCGCCCCTCGCCCGGGCCATGTGCATCGTCGACTCCTACGACGCGATGTCGTCATGGCGCCCCTACCGCGGCGCCATGACCTACGCCGATTCCCTGCTCGAGCTCGAACGCTGCCGCGGCAGCCAGTTCGATCCGCACCTGGTCGACGCCTTCAGCCGCGTGCTCGCCACCATCGCCGACGTGCACCGTCGCGCCGGCGAGATCGCCCGCCGGGCGGCGCAGCGGATCGACGTCGCGCAGCACAGCCGCGTCGTCGCGGCCGGCGTCGC
>DATIYD010000226.1:0-11401 GCA_035517975.1 Thermoleophilia bacterium
CGAACGAGGGAGGAGACCATGCCATTTCTCTTGCGTGCCGCCATCGTAGGCGGGGGCGCCTACGCGATCGGCAAGAGGGTGCAGGGGGGTCGCGACCAGAACGCCGCCCAGAACCAGCAGATCGCCGACCTGCAGACCCAGCAGGCGCAGCAGGCGGCTCCCGCAGCGGCCCCGGCCAGTGAGGAGGATCAGTACAAGCAGCTCACGCAGCTCAAGAGCCTGCTCGACCAGGGCGTGCTGACCCAGGCTGAGTTCGACGCCCAGAAGCAGAAGATCCTGCAGGGCATGTAGACGGCCGGGACGCGACTTACCGTTAAGGAGGAACGATGGCACTTGGTCCGGTACAACTCCTGGCCGTGGGCTTCGACGAACCGAACTTCACCGGCGCGATCATGGACGAGCTCAATCGCCTGCGCGATCACGACATCGTGCGCCTGGTCGATGTCCTGATCGTCGCCAAGGACGACGACGGCAACGTCACGCGGGTCGAACTCTCCGACAAACCAGAGCTCGAGAAGTACGGCGCTTTCGCCGGCGCCCTGCTCGGGCTCGGCGCAGCGGGTGAGGAAGGCGCCATACTGGGCGCCGAGGCCGGCGCCGAGGCGATGGCCGGCGGACGGCTGTACGACCCCGACGACGTCGAGGTATGGGAGCTCGCCGAGCAGATCCCGCCCGGCACGGTGGCCGCCATCTGCGTGCTCGAGCATCGCTGGGCGATCCCACTGCGCGACGCAATCCTGGACACCGGCGGGACTGTCCTGGTCGACGAGTGGCTCCACCCCGAGGACCTGGTCCGTTACGGCGCCGAGGCGGCCGCGGGGTAGCCCGATCGCCCCGACAGCAACCGTCGCCCGCCTGTCGCGGTCGGCCAGGCTGCGCGGGGGCCGGGTATGACTGACGCCGCAGCGCCGCCCGATCCGGCCGCCGTACTGCGACAACGCAGCTACCGCGGTCTGCTCGTGCTCGCGGCGATCACGGGCGTCGTGGTCTCGCTCGCGTCGTGGGGCTTCCTCGAGCTGGTGCACGCCCTGCAGGACTGGGCGTTCAAGGATCTACCGGGCGAGCTGGGCTTCAGCGGTATCCCCACGTGGTGGCCGCTGCCCCTGCTCGCCCTGGCCGGTCCAGTGATCGCTTTCGCCATCCTGCGCCTGCCCGGACGCGGCGGCCACGAGCCCGTCGAGGGCCTCAAGTCGGGTCCGCCGACCACGCCGATCCAGCTACCCGGCGTCATGCTGGCGGCCTTCGCGACCCTCGGTCTCGGCCTGGTGCTGGGCCCCGAGGCGCCGCTCATCGCCCTGGGTTCGGGTCTCGGCATCCTGGCCGTCAAGCTGGCGCGACGCGACGCCCCCGACCAGGCGCTGGCCGTCATGGCGGCGGCCGGCAGCTTCGCCGCCATCTCGACGATCTTCGGCTCGCCCATCGTGGGTGCGCTCATCATCATCGAGGCGGCCGGCCTGGGTGGACCGATGCTGCCGGTCGTCCTGCTGCCCGGCCTGATCGCGGCCGGCATCGGCTCGCTCGTCTTCATCGGCATGGGGTCGCTCACGGGGTTGTCCTCGAGCGCGTATGCGATCGCCCCGCTGACGCTGGCCTCGTACCCGCGCCCGACGCTGGCGGCCTTCGGCTGGACCCTCGTGATCGCGGTGGCCGCAGCGCTTGTGACCTTCGCCACGATCCTGCTCGGCCGGGTCACGCAGCGGCTGGTCCATCGTCGCACCTACCTCATGGTGACTGTCGCCGCCCTGCTTATTGGCGTCTGCGCCATCGCCTTCTTCGAGATCACCGGCGAGCCGGCGAATCTCGTGCTGTTCAGCGGCCAGGACGGCATGGGCGCCGTCGTCCAGCAGGCCGCGACCCTGTCGCTCGGCACGCTGGCCCTGCTCATCGTCTTCAAATCGCTTGCCTGGGGGCTTTCGCTGGGCGCCGCTCGCGGCGGTCCCACGTTTCCCGCCATCTTCCTGGGCATCGTCGGCGGGTTGCTCGCGGCTCACTTGCCCGGCTTCTCCGAGACGCCCGCGATCGCGGTGCTGGTCGCTGCCATGTGCGTCTCGATGCTGCGCCTGCCGCTGTCGTCGATCGTGATCGCCCTCATCGTCACGCGTGCCGGGCTGGGCAGCACGCCGCTCATCATCGTCGGCACGGCGGTCGCCTACCTGGTCACCGTAGGTCTCGCGGCGCGCCGCGAGGCGGCCGAGGGGGCGCCGGCGAGCGCCGGCGCCGGGCCGGCCGCCACCGGAGCTACTCCCTCCCCGAGCTAGAAAGGAGCGCCCCGGATGGAGCGTCTCGCGGACCTGCCGTGTCGCCGCGGGGATGCGGCCCGTCGAACGGTCTGCCGCGCGTGCGATGAGCATAGGATGGGGGTCGTGCACGACCGCTGCACGACGACCGGCAAGCAAAGGAGGCTCGTGAGATGACGCAGGTACCCGCTCCCCGCCGTTCCGCCTCTCCCGCGCGGTTCGTGATGCCGGTCATCGCCGGCCTGATCGCCCTCGCCTTGGTCGCCTTCGTCGTGCAGAATCGAGGCCCGGTCAAGCTGACCTGGCTGTTCTGGGGCTTCTCGTGGCCGCTCTGGCTGCTGCTGGTCGTGACCATCGTCCTGTCGCTGCTGGCCGGTCAGCTCATGCTGATGCTGCGCCGTCACCGGCGCAGGGTCGCGCGCCGCGCGGCGCGACGGGGCGACATCTGAGGGCGAGGCGAGGGGATGCCATGGACGACGGGCTCGATCGCGGTGGGGCGGCACCGGGTTCGTCGGCGGATGAATCGGGCGCAGCACCGATCGACGAGCACGGCGGTGACGTATCGCTGGGTCTCACACCGAGCCTGCGCTTTCTGCTCAGCCTCGCCGCCGCGGCGATCGTGCTGGTCTTCATGCGCTCGGCGGCGTCGGTCATCAACCCGCTGCTCCTGGCGCTCGTCATCACCATGGCCGTCTCGCCGCTGCTCCACGCCCTCGTGCGCAAAGGTTTCCCGCTCTGGCTTGCCTGGTTGATCACCGTCGTCGCGACGCTCGTCGTCGTCGCGGTCGTCGTGACCGCGGCCCTCATCGGCGTCGCCCATCTGGTCGCCGAGATCCCCCAGTACAAGGCGCAGCTCGCGGCCCGCTGGCAGCACGCGACCACCGCGCTCAGTGACCTCGGTATCCAGGCCAAGGGGCTGACGCAAGGGTCGAGCTCGCCTCTCGACCCCCAGCACGTCGTCTCCTTCACCGTCTCCATCCTGCACGACGTCAAGCGCGCGGTCTCCCTCGGCCTGCTCACGCTGCTGCTCGTGCTGTTCATGCTGGGCGAGGCGACGACCATCAGCCGGCGCTTTGCCAGCACTCCGCCGCGCGTGAGCAGGTCGCTGGCGCGGCTCGAGGACTTCACCCGCGACATGCGGCGCTTCGTGCAGGCCACGACCATCACCGGCCTGATCGAGGGCGTGGCCGTGACCGTGTTCCTGGTGGTGCTCGGCGTCCATTACGCGCCGCTTTGGGGGCTGCTCGCCTTCTTCATGGCCTTCATCCCGACGCTGGGCGCGCTGATCGCCCTGGCGCCGCCGGCCTTCCTGGCCCTCATCGAGCAGGGCTGGGCGCAGGCGATCGCGGTGGCTGTGGGCATCCTGCTGATCTACGTCATCATCGGGAACGTGGTTGGGCGCCGTCTGGTCGCGCACCACACGAACCTCTCGCCGCTCGCGGTCGTGCTCTCGGTCGTCGTCTGGGGCTGGGTGCTGGGGCTGCTCGGTGGCCTGCTGGCCGTGCCCATGACCCTGCTCGTGCGTCGTCTGTTCATCGAGGCGTACGACGAGTCGGGATGGGCTACCGCCCTGCTGGGCAAGCCGCACCGCGACGGCTAGAGCACGGCCGTTCGCGCGGAGCTGCGCAGCAGGCGCCGAGCTTGCGGCCGAAAACGACGGCGAGGCTCCGGCGAGCTACGGAGTGTCGAGGCTGCCCGACCCTGCCTTTCGCGCGCTCGCATCGCCGCCCGGCCCACGCAGGATATAGGCGATACCTACGGCGATGAGAGCGCCGACCGGCGGGCCGATGAGGTACACCCACCAGTCGGTGAATCGCCAGAGGGCTATGGCCGGCCCCAGCGAGCGGGCCGTGTTCATCGAGGCGCCGCTCACCGAGGCGCCGATCATGCCGGCCAGGGCGATGAAGCTGCCCACGCCGAGGGCGGCGCCCCAGCCCACCGCCTGGGCGCCCGAGCTGACGCCAAGGATGACGCTCACGAGACCCGCCGTGAGGATGATCTCCCACACCAGGGCCGTGCCGGCGCCGATGCCCGCGCCGGGCAGCGTGAGGCCCGCGTTGCCCTGCTTGCCCAACAGGGCGACCACCACCAGTGTGGCCAGGATGGCGCCTACGAACTGCACGACGACATAGCCCGGCACGCGCCGCCAGGGAAAGTCGCCACGCAGGGCGAACGCGAGGCTGACGCCCGGGTTCAAGTGCGCGCCCGAGATGGCCCCCATGAACAGGATGATGCTGAGCACCATCATGCCGGGCGCCGTCACCAGGATGAACTGCGGGATGTTGCTGCCGCCGAACTTGGCGTTCACGATGCCGCCGCCGGCGGCCACGAAGACTAACATGAAGGTGCCGAGCAGCTCCGAGAACAGGCGGCGCCACTCGTAGCGGTCATCCTTGAACTCGAAGATCTGGTGGATCTGGTGCGCCGTGTTGGTCGCCTCGGCGACGGCCGTGACCGAGCGGCGGTGTGCGGTCTCGGCGTCTGTGGGCGAAGTGGCCCCCGGTGTGGTGTCTGGCATGTTCACGTCCCCGTCGGCGTTGATCGGGCGGCCGACGGCCGCTCCCCCAAAGATCGAGCGAGCAGGGTGTTCGTAGTACGCCGGCCTCGCAGCCTATGGTGTCCCGATAGCGCCGACGCCTAGTCGCGTTTGCGCGCGCGCCCGCTTTAGATCTCGGCCGAGAACAGCCTGGCGAAGGAGTTGCGGAAGCGCTGCCAGCGACCGACCGACTGCACGTCCTTCAGCGTCATCTCGCGGCAGTGCAGGAGGTCGCGCTCGAAGATGTCCTCGAGCTGCCTGGTGAGCTCCTGGTCGTAAAGCCATACCATGAGCTCCTTGTGCAGGCGCAGGCTGCGGATGTCCATGTTCATGGTGCCGACCGCGCAGATCGTCGAGTCGATGGCGATGGTCTTGGCGTGGAAGAAGCCGGCCTCGTAAAGGTAGACGTGCGCTCCCGCACGTAGCAGCGGCTCGTAGTAGGTCTGGGCGGCCCAGAAGGGCAGCTTCTTGTCGATCAGGCCGGTCATCATGAAGCGCAGGTCGACACCCGACAACGCGGCGTTGATCATGGCGTCGTAGATGCCGGGGTCGGGCACGAAGTACGGTGACTGGATCTTCAGCGAGCGCTGGGCCTGGGAGATGGCGATCATGTGCGAGCGGCGGCCGGCCTCCCACGGGTCTTCGATGGTGTGCGCGGCCACCTGCGTCAGGACTTGCCCGTCGACCCCGCCGTGGCGCGCGGGGGGCAGGTAGCGGTCGTCAAGGAGGTCCTCGTGCTCGTCTTCGAACCAGCGCAGGGCGAACAGCTTCTCGAGCTCGGCCACGGCCTGACCGGTCATCCGCATGTGCGTGTCGCGCCAGCTCGGGAACCGCGTGCCGCCGTCGATGTACTCCTGACCCATGTTCATGCCGCCGGTGTAGCCGATGACGCCGTCGATCACGACGATCTTGCGGTGGTTGCGGTAATTCAGCTTGAACAGGTATTTGACGTCGGAGCTCACCTGGGCGCCGGCGCCGGCCAGCCGTTTGAGCTCGTCCTTCTTGAAGCTGATGCTGCCGACGTAGTCGTAGAGGATGCGCACCTCGACGCCCGCGGCGAGACGGTCGAGCAGGATCTGCGTGATCCGCGCGGTCAGCTCGTCCTGCTCCCAGATGAAGTACTCCATGTGGATGAACGACGTCGCGACCGCCAGGTCGCGTTCGAGGTGGTCGAACTTCTCGGCGCCGGTCGCGAAGATCTCGACGCTGTCGGCCGGCAGCGGATACGCGCTGCTGTCCCTGCGGATCGTGGTCGAGATGTCGGCTGCCGAGGTGCCCGCGTAGAGCTCGGTGAACCGTTCGCGGGCCGAGGCGTTGCGTTCGTAGATCGGGCGCATCTTCGCCTTGACGGCCGCGATGTAGCCTTCGGCCCAGTGGCGGCGGGCGGTGATCACCTTCCAGTCCCTGCCGAAGAAAAGGAAGAAGAAGAGCCCGATCAGCGGCAGGAAGATCAGCACGAAGAGCCAGACCAGCGTGCTGCTCGGCTCGCGGTCGTCGTAGATGAGCAGCACGACGACGACGGCCCAGTAGGCGAGGAGCGGCAGCACGAGCCACCAGGGCAGCCGCCCGAGCGGGCCCAGGCTGAGATCGGCGACGAGGGCGGAGAACACGATCATGGCGCCTCGGTTCTTCGACAGAGGGTCAACGGCGCCATTCTACCTGAGCCGGAATGCGGTCGTGCGCCGGGTCGCCCCGGCCATGATCGCCGCGCCCGGTCCGGCCGCGCCGGCGTCGAGGCCGGACGGGGCCTGGTCCCGGGACCGGTGCGGGGCGCTCAGACGCCCGTCTCGACCGCGATCCGACCCGCCTTGACGGCCTTCGTCAGGCGCTCGTAGTCGCGCTCCGACTGGTCGGCGTAGGCGCTCGCGAAGTCGGCGACTGCGAGGTCGAAGCGGTCGCTGGTACCGAGGTAGGCGGCGATCGCGATGCGGTCGCCCGAACGGGCGTGGGCGCGGGCCAGGGTCCAGCCGCACAGGCCGGCGTACAGGCACAGGCCGGCCGGCCGCACGCGGTCGGCGGGGATCGACCCCTTGAGGTCGTGGAGCTGGCGCCAGTAGAGGTCGAGCCCGTGCATCCCGGTCCCGCGGACCCAGCCCAGGAACGGATCGCCGGCCGCCTGCATGAGGCGCTGGCCGGCGACCACGCGATGGCCGTGGCGCGCGTAGCGGCTGCGACCGGCATAGGCCTCGAGCACCGACGGCTTGGCCTCCTTGAGCTGCAGGATGAGTGGGTCGCCGTCGTCGCGCCCCATGAACAGCACGACGAGGTCGCGCGTGCCGACGCTGCCGACGCCGACCACCTTGAAGGCGAGATCGACGAAGGCATACCGGTCGAGCAGTATCCGCCACTGCTCGGACAGTGTCCGGCGGTAGTCGGCGAAGGCGCGCCGGCCGGCGTGGGCGAGATCTGCCTGATCGGGGCGCAGGTGGGAGAGCAGGGGCGGGCGGTCGATGAAGCGTGGCACGCCGTCGACGACGGTGGTGAGTCTGTCGAAGGCCTGCAGGCTGTCGTGGGAGCGCGCCTTGGCGAGCATGGCGGCCGTCGTCGCGGTCCGCGCTCCTGCAGTCTTCTTGACCAGGGCGAGCGCGTCGTCGGCCATGACGCGCGAGTACCACACGTCGCGGTTGTCCATCTCGGCGTAGCGGTTCATCCAGACGCGATACGAGCAAACGGCCGAGAGCGCCGCCTCGCGGCCCTGCCCGGCGGCGAAGCCGCGGTCGCGGGCCGCGATCATGACGCTCGCCGCGAGGCGCTTGACGTCCCACTCCCACGGGCCGGGCAGTGTCTCGTCGAAGTCGTTGACGTCGAAGATCAGGCTGCGGTCCGGTGCGGCGAACACGCCGAAGTTCATCAGGTGCGCGTCGCCGCAGAGCTGCACGCGCAGGCCCGAGACGGGCGTGGCGGCCAGGTCGGCGGCCATGGCCAGCGCGGCGCCGCGGTAGAAGGCGAAGGGCGACGCCGACATGCGGCCCCAGCGAATGGGCACGAGCTGCGGCACCCGGCCGGCGTCCTGTCCGCGCAGCAGCGCGATGGGGTCGCCGCGATCGGGCAACGCTCGCCAGCCGGCGTGGGCGGCGCGTGGGGTCGTCTTGCGGGCGGCCTTGCCGACGAGCCTGTGCTCGCGCGCCGGCAGCCAGCCGTCGCGCGGCGCCGCCTGCGGCGCCCCGCGCTGCGTCGCCGTTCGCTGCTCCTCGGCGGCGATGAACGCCGCCAGGCTCTCGACTGTGCCCTGCCTGCTCACCGGCCTCCCCCCGCCGCGTCCTCGCCGTTGGCGTGGCATTCCCGCCGGGCGGGCGGCGTAGTCTCGTGGAGCAAGGGCGCGCTCCCGCAGCCGAGTGAACGCGCTCCTAGGGCGCCGGCGAGCTCGTCGACGGCCCGCTCGAGACGACGACCGTCACGGTGGTGCCGCGCTGGGCGACAACGCCGGCGGCCGGTGTCTGGTCGGTCACGGTGCCCGCCGGCACCGTCGAGCTCGGGAACCGCTCGACCACGACGGCGAAGCCGGCCGTCTGCAGGGCGGCGGTCGCCTGGGATTCGCTCTGGCCGACCACGTCGGGCACGGCCGTCGCCGAGGGGCTCGCGGACGGCGCCGGTCCGCGCGAGACGGTGATCGCCACTTGAGAGCCGGCCGGCGCCGTGAGGCCGGCATTGGGCGCCTGGTCGGTCACAGTGCCGGCCGGCGCCGTGTCGTTGTAGACCTGCGCGACGTGGCCGAGAGTCAGGCCGGCGGCGGTGATCGCGCCGGCGGCCGCCGACTGGGTCTGGCCGATGACGTCGGGTACGGTCTGGACCGTGCTGCCCACGGCGACCACGTCGATGGCGGCGCCCTTGCGGGCCTGCGTGCCGGCAGCCGGCGTCTGCGCGAGGACCGTGCCCTGGGGCTTGCCGACCGCCTGCTGGTAGGCGATCGTGCCGAGCTTGAAGCCGGCGCCGGCGACGGTCGCCTGGGCGCTCGTCAGGTTCGCCCCGACCACGTTGGGCACGGTCGCCTTCTGGGCGAACACGCCGGTCGCCCAGAGCACGGCGAGCACGACGGCGGCGGCCACGACGGCCGCCACGATCCAGGGCCAGAGCTTGCGCGTCGGTGCGGTGACGGGCGCGGTCGGAGAGGCCACCAGGGTCGCCTGCGACTCGTCTTCGAGTGCCGCGGCGAGCTCGCGGCCCGACGCGTACCGGTCCTCGGGGGGCTTGGCCAGCGCGCGCAGGATGACGGCCTCGAGCGGGGCCGGCACCGCCGGGTTCAGGCGCCGCGGGGGTATGACCGGCGACCCGACGTGGTCTTCGGCCACGGTGAAGGCGTTCTTTCCGTCGAAGGGCAGCCGCCCGGTGACGAGCTGGTAGAGCACGACGCCGAGGCTGTAGACGTCGGAGGCCGGCACGAGCTGCCGGCCGAGCGCCTCCTCAGGGCTCACGTAGGCGGCGTTGCGGGGCGGCGCCTCCTCAGTCAAGTCGGCGCCGCCCTGCGCCTGGGCCAGGCCGGCGTCGACGAGCACGACGGTGCCGCCCTCGTCGCGGACCAGCGTGGCCGGGCGCACGCCGCCGTGCACGACGCCGCGCGCGTGCAGGGCCGCGAGGCCGGCGGCGGCCTGGGCCGCGAGGGCCGTCGCGGCCGGCGGCGCCAGGGAGCCGGCCTGGGCCAGCACGTGACCCAGGTCGACGCCGCGCACCGGCTCGGCGGCAAGGGCGACGTACGCGCCCTGGGTCTCCCAGGCCAGCACGTGCTCGTTGTGCGGTCCGCGTACCTCGGAGAGCCGGGCGAGGCCGCGCACGAACAGGTCGGGCGCCACCGGCTTGACCGTCTTCACGATCACCTCGCGGCCGTCGGTGGTGAGCGCCCGCTGCGCCTTGAAGGCGTCGCCGGCCGGCAGGTCGGCGACGATCCGGTAGGTCTCCTCGAAGCTCGTGTCCACGGCTCAGGCCTCCTCGGGACTCTCCCTATGCTACGGCAGTCCCGCCACGACGTGCTCGAGCAGCCGGATGAGCGGCGAGGGGTAGATGCCCAGCACGAAGACGAGCGCGGTGACCACGCCAAGGACGGCCGCGATCGTGCGGCTCTCCGGTACGGCGACGGCGGCGCCCGTCGACCCCGCGGGCAGCTCGACCGGCTGTCGCACGTACATGGCGACCACGACGCGCGTGTAGTAGAAGAGGCCGATGGTGCTCGAGGCCACGAGCACGATCAGCAGCCACCACAGCCGCGAGCCGGCGCCGGCGTCGACCACGTAGAACTTGCCGATGAAGCCGGCCGTGAGCGGTATGCCGGCCAGCGAGAACAGTGCGATCGCGAAGGTCGCGGCCAGGAACGGGCGCCGGGCGGCGAGGCCGCGGTAGTCGTCGAGCTCCTCGGCCTCGCCGCCCGCCGGCCCCGACAGTTCGGCGACGACACCGAAGGCGCCGAGGGTGGTGATGAAGTAGGCGACCAGGTAGAAGGCCACCGCGACGGCCGCGGTGCGGCCGACCGCGAGGAACGCGACCAGGATGTAGCCGAGGTGGGCGATCGAGGAGTACGCCAGCAGCCGTTTGACGTTGCCCTGCAGGAGGGCGAGCAGGTTGCCGGCGATCATCGAGGCGGCCGCGATGATCGCGAAGATGATCCACACGGTGTCGTGCGGCGTGATGTTCACCTGGCGGAAGTAGCGGAGCAGCAGGGCGACCATAGCGCCCTTGGAGACGGTGGCGACGAAGGCCGTGACCGGCGCCGGCGCGCCCTGGTAGATGTCGGGGGTCCACATGTGGAACGGCACGACACCGAGCTTGAAGCCGATGCCGACGATGATGAGAACGAAGCCGCCGACCAGCAGTGAGGTCGCGGCCGCGCCCCCGCCGGTGATGTGCAGGGTGGCGAGCGCGTTCAGGCTCATCGTGCCGAGCTCGGCGTAGACGAGCGCCATGCCGAACAGCAGAAACGCGGCGGTCGCCGCGGCCAGGATGAGGTACTTGGTGGCGGCCTCGATGAAGCTCGCCCGCGAGCGCGGGTAGGCGATCAGGGTGTAGAGCGAGACGGAGAGGACCTCGAGGCCGAGGAAGAACGAGGCGAAGTGGGTCGAGGCGATCAGGGCGACGCCGCCCAGCGTGGCCAGCAGGAGCAGCGTGTAGTAGTCGTGGGGGTGCTCCTCGCGGCCTTCGAGGTAGCCGTACGAGATCAGCACCACGCCGGCCGTGGTGAGCACGAGCAGGCCGATGAAGAAGAGGGTGTAGTCGTCGAGCAGGAGCAAGTCGGTGACCTGACGTCCGCCCCGGGTGGCGGTGACGGCCAGCATGGCGCCCGTCCAGGCAAGACCGCCCAGGGTCAGACCGACCGTGAGACGGTGGCTCGTGTGGAAGGTGCCCGCCACCATGACGACGACCGCCGAGAGGGTCAGCGCGACGAAGGGCAGCAGCGTGATGATGTCGGCGGCCTTCACCGGGGCTCCTCACCCGGCGGTGGCGCGGCGGGCGAGCCGTCGCCGGTGCGCAGCAGCGCCGCGGGGGCGGCGCCGGTCGCGCTCGCCGGCGCGGCCGGCGCGCGCACGGCCACGCGTTGCAGCGCGGCGAGACCGGGCCGGACCGTGTTCAGGATGGGCTGCGGGTACACGCCGAGCCAGAGCAGCGGCGCCGCCATGGCGGCGAGCATGCCCGCCTCGCGCAG
>DATIYD010000227.1:0-4309 GCA_035517975.1 Thermoleophilia bacterium
CGTTTCGTGGGCGTCGAGCCCACGGCCTGCCCATCGCTGACCAAGGGCGTGTTCACCTACGACTTCGGCGACGTCGCCCAGATGACGCCGCTGCTCAAGATGTACACGCTGGGACACGACTTCATGCCGGCCGGCATCCACGCCGGCGGGCTGCGCTACCACGCCATGGCGCCGCTGATCAGCCACGCGTACCATCTCGGCCTCATGGAGGCCGTCGCGCTGCCCCAGACCAGGGTGTTCACCGCCGCCCGCACGTTCACGCAGACTGAGGGCATCGTGCCGGCGCCCGAGTCAGCGCACGCGATCCTCGCGGCCCAGAACGAGGCCCTCGCCGCCAAGGACGCCGGAGAGGCGCGCACGATCCTCTTCAACCTCACCGGCCACGGCTTCCTCGACCTCGGCGCCTACGAGCAGTTCCTGGCCGACAAGCTCGAGGACTACGACCACCCCGAGGAGGCCATCAAGGTCGCCATGACGCACGTGCCCTCCGCCTGACCGGGCGCGGATCGGCGACTGACGCGACAAGCGGGCGGGGGGCGCGAGAGCGCCCCCCGCCCGCTTTTGGTACCATCCGGGGGCGATGGGCGGCCCGTTGCGCCGGGGGGCGCGCGCCGCCCGACCAGCGCGGATCCGTGACAGGGGAGGCCATGCCCGACCTCAAGCTCTACCGCGTGGCCCTGCTCGTCGCCATCGTGCTCGCTGCAGGGTCGCTGCTCGCCCTTCGGCCGCCGCAGTCGGTGACCCTGTCGACCCAGCCGGTCGCCTTCGATGCGCAGATCGCGGCGAGCGACATGCAGACACTGGTCGCCGACTTTCCCGGACGCGTCGCCGGCTCACCCAGCGACCGGCTCGCGGGCAGGTGGGTGGCCCACCAGTTCACCGACAGCGGCCTCACGCCCCACACCGACACCTTCTCGGCCACCCTGGCCGGTCGCACCGCCACGCTGACCAATGTCTGGGCGGTCTCGCCCGGTACCGCCCAGGGAGCGATCGTGGTCCTCGCCCCCCGCGACTCGCCGCCCCTGGCCACGCAGGGCGCCAACGACGACGCCTCTGGCACCGCGGCCCTGGTCGAGCTCGCCACGGTCTTCTCGGGGGCCGCGCACGACCATCCCATCGTCTTCGTCTCGACCGACGGAGACACCGGCGGTGCACTCGGCGCGCGCGAGTTCCTCGATCGCCACAGCGACTTGCCCATCCTCACGGTCGTGGCGCTGCGTCAGGTCGCCGGTCGCGACGTGCACGCCTTCACCCTCAACGGCTGGGCGACCCGGCCCCTCATCGCGCCGCCGTGGCTCTGGTCGCTCGGGCGAGCCGCCGGCCGCGCCGGCGGCGAGCTGGCCACCCCGCTACCCCCCGTGACGTCGCAGATCCTGCGCCTGGCGATCCCGGGTGGCGGTGGCAGTCAGGCGCCCTTCGTGGCCGCCGGCATCGCCGCCATCGAGCTCTCGGCGCCGGGCCCGTCACGTCCGGCCGTCGCCGACACGCTCGACACCGTCTCGACCGACACGCTGGCCCGCAGCGGCCGGGCCGGCGAGCTCCTCGTCACCAGCTTGGACGGCGCTCCGCAACCCCTGGCCGGCAGCGGGCAGACGGTCTTCTTCTCGCGTTTCCGCCAGCTCTCGGGCGGCTTCGTCGTGTGGATCCTGGTGGTCCTCAGCCTGCCGCTCGCACTCGTGGCGGTCGATCTCGTCCGCAGGGCGGTCAAGCGCCGTCTGCCCCTGACTCACTCGCTGGTGCGTCTCGCGCTGCGAACGGCGCCGTGGCTGCTCACGCTCCTTCTCGTCTACCTCGCCAACCTGCTCTCGCTGCTGCCCGGTCACCTCGGTGGCGTCGTCTCGCCCGACGCGGTCGTGAGCCACGCGCCGCGCTACCTGCGGGTGGTCATGATCCTGCTGTTCCTGGCCGTCGCCTACCACTACGCGATGGCGATCGAACGGCGTCTCGCGCGGCGCTACCCCGCCGACACGGAGGCGGTCGTCGCGGTGGCCCTGCTGGCGCTCCTTGCCTGCGCGCTCGTGATGCTCGCGGTCAATCCCTTCTCGCTTGCCCTCATCCTGCCGGCCGCTCTGCTCTGGCCGCTCGCGCGGTCGGGCTCGTGGGTGCGCTCACGCCTGGTCGTGTGGGGCGGCCTCGCGGTGGTCGCGGCGTCGCTCGTCTACCTCGGCGAGCGACTTCATCTGGGATGGGGGGTCTGGTGGTACTTCTTCCTGCTGCTGGAGACCCGCGCCATACCGGTCATGGCGGTCGTCGTGGCGATCGTCGTGGTCGCCGCCGCGGCGCTGCTCGGACACGAGCTCCACGGCCCGCCGCGAGTGGCGCGGCACCCGGCGCGCCGCCGCGCGGCGCCCCGGCGTCACCGCGAGCGCGCGGCGACCGGCCTGCGCCGGACCATGACCGTCGACGCAAACGCGACGGGCGGGCCGCCGTTCGGCGGCCCGCCCGTGCGCGGCGGTGGTCTCAGGCGAACGCCCGAGGATCAGTAGTCGTCTTGTGACAGCGACTCGTCGAGGGTCTCGGCGACCTCGTTGTCGACGGGCACGTCGACGTCGCGCGGCACCGGCTTCTCGCCGGAGTCGCGAGCCAGCAGCGCCGCCTCGCCGCTCATCATCGCGTCGAACGCCTTGGCCTTGAGCCGGGCTCGCGTCTCTTCGATGCGACGCCGCATCTCGGCCTGGTCGACGGCTCCCAGAGCGGCGTCGTCGGCCGGCTCGGCCGCGGCAGCCGGAGCTTCGGCTTCGGCGGCGGGCGCTTCGGCGGCGGGCGCTTCGGCGACGGGCGCTTCTTCGGCCACCGGCTGCTCGACCGGCTCTTCGGCGGTGATGGGTGCCTCGGCAGCGGGCTCCTCGACCGCGGCCGGCTGTTCGGCGACCGGCTCCTCGATGGGGGCTTCGGCGAGAGCGGGCTCTTCGGCGGCCGGCTGCTCGGCCACCGGCTCCTCGACCTGCGCTTCGGCCGTGGTGGGCTCTTCGGCGACCGGCGCTTCGGCGACCGGCTGCTCCGCCGGCGCTTCGGCAACAGCGGGCTCTTCGGCGACCGGCGCCTCGGCCACCGGCTGCTCCTCGGCCGGCGCTTCGAAAGTCGCGGGCACCGGATCGGCCGACCAGATGTCCTGCGTGGGCACAGGCGGGACGAATGGCGTGAACGTCTCGGGCTGCGATGTCTCGGTCTCGGCGACGGCGGGCTCGACGGGCTGGTCGGCGACCGCCTGATCGGCCGCGGCGTCTGATTCCGGCGCGGGTTCGGCCACGGGGGCGACGGCCTCGGGCTCACTCATGACCTCGGGCTCGGCGACCTCGGGCTCTGCCGCGGCTTCGGGCTCGGCGACCTCGGGCTCTGCCGCGGCCTCGGGCTCGGCGACCTCGGGCTCTGCCGCGGCCTCTGGCGCAACAATCGCGTCGGACGAGGCGTACGGCTCTTCGGCGACGGGGGCGCTCGTCTCGTCGGCAGGGGCCTGCGCCTCGGGCGGGAACCCGGGGCCCGCATCGAGCGTCTCACCCACTTCGGGGCCGGCGTTCGACACGGCGTACTGCTGGCCAAGGTCGGCCTGGAGCGCAGCGCCACGGTCGCCGGCATCGGACTCGGGCTGCCCCGCCCTTGCGAGGAGCCCCGCTTCGGCGGCCTCCGGCTCGGGCTCGGCAACCGGCTCGTCGGGGGCGCTCAGGAACGGCCGCTGGATCTCGGACACGAGGGCGGCCTTGGTCTCCTCGATACGGGCGCGCAGATCGTCGTCGCTTTCGCGCTGCTCGTCAGCGGCCTCAGGCTCGGCTTCGGCGACCGGCTCGGGCTCGGCGATCGGCTCGGGCTCTGCCTCGGCTTCCGGCTCAGCGACCGGTTCGGCCTCGGCGACCGGCTCTGGCTCTGCCTCGGCTTCCGGCTCGGCTTCGATGACCGGCTCGGTGTCCTGCGCCGTCTCTGCTTCGGCCGCGGGTTCGGCCACCACAAACGGGGCGGGTGCGGGCACGGGCGCCACGAACGGAGGGACGGTCGAGATCGGCTCGGGTGCGGCCTCGGCCACCGGCTCAGGTTCGGGTTCGGGCTCGGGCTCGGCTTCGGCGACCGGTTCCGGCTCAGCTTCGGCGACCGGTTCGGGTTCGACCTCCGGTTCGGCCTCGGCTTCCGGCTCGGGCTCTGCCTCGGCTTCCGGCTCCGGCTCCGGCTCGGCCTCGGCGACCGGTTCGGGTTCGGCCTCAGGCTCGGCCTCGGCGACCGGCTCGGCCTCCGGTTCGGCCTCGGCGACCGGCTCGGGCTCTGCCTCGGCTTCCGGCTCGGGCTCTGCCTCGGCTTCCGGCTCCGGCTCCGGCTCGGC
>DATIYD010000228.1:0-2188 GCA_035517975.1 Thermoleophilia bacterium
GGCCCAGGGCCGAGACCTCGAGGTTCTGTCCGAGTCTACGTTTCTGCATCGTTCTCGCTCCTTGCTGGAAGGGTGTCGGCGCCGCCCGCGTGGAAGCCTTCATTCGGGCTTGCTGACAGGCGAGGAGGGCGACGTCCTGCGGCTCCTGGTCTCGCAGCCCAACCGGCACGGTCACATCGCCCGCGTGCTGCGGCGTATCCACGCCGACTACGCCGACGACCTCGACGTGACGTCGCTCGCGCGCGAGGCGCACATGGGAGTCTCGACCTTCCATCACGCCTTCAGGGACGCCACCGCGACCTCGCCGCTGCAGTACGTGAAGAGCATCCGCCTGCACAAAGCCCGGGCACTACTGGTCACGGACGGGCTGAACGCCCAGGACGCGGCGCGCCGGGTCGGGTATGCGAGCGCCTCCCAGTTCAGCCGCGAGTACCGGCGGATGTTCGGCTGCAGCCCCGCGTCGGATCGAGCCGCGGTGCCTGCCTGAGCCTGCCGGCGGGCCGAGCCGGCACAGGACGCACGGGAGGGGACGACGCCAGCACAGTGCGTTCATCAACAGGGGTGGCCGACCGGTTGGGCTGACGTCCGCGACATGCAGCGAGAAGCGTCATCGGCATGACAACGTGGTGGACCTGACTAGGCAGCTCTCGAACTTGCGGATCGAGGTCTGTCGCCTGCTCGAGGTCCGTTCGTGGGCCCACTCCGACGTCGGGCGGAGCCGCACATCGCTGCCAGCGGCTACTGCTGGCGAAAGCCCTGGCGGTAGGCGACGGTGGCGGCGGCCATCTCGCCCTCGCTGCGATAACGCTCGTGCAGGCGAGCCAGCGCCGCGTGGTCAAGCGTGACCCCGAGTCCTGGGCCGCTGGGTACGTCAAGCTGGCCGGCGTGCGGTTCATAGGGTCCCTGCTCGATGACGACGTCGCTGGCGAAGCGAAACAGCGCCTGATGTGGATGGATCATCGACGCCTCGCTCGCAGTGAGGTGGAGGTAGGCGGCGGTCATCACGCCGGCATCGCCGCTGTAGCACCAGAAGTCGATGCCCAGCGCGGCACAGGCGCGCAGGAAGTCCTGCGTGCGGCGGATCCCGCCCAGCTCGGCGATGTCGAGGCAGAAGCCGTCGGGCACGCTGCTACGTGCGGCGCGCGCCAGGTCGGCCTCGTGTGTCGAGAACGAAAGACACACCCCGTCGCGGCGGAGGCGCTCGGTCTCGCCGAGGGTGCGGCACGGGTCCTCAAGCCAGGCGACGCCCTGCTCGGCCAGTCGGCGACAGACCAGGCGGGCCGTGGGCACGGTGTAGACACCGTTGGCGTCGAGGCGCAGCAGCCGCCCGGGGCCAAGCTCACGGGAGAGGTCGGCCACCATCGCGAGCTCGGTCTCGACGTCGAGGACACCGAGCTTGCCCTCAAAGAGCGGCGAGCCGAACTCGGCCGCCGCGGCCAGGCAGTAGTCGATCACCTGCGCTGGCGTCTCCTCCTTGCCGTGGCGCAGGGCGAAGTACTCGGTGAAAGCGACCGTGTCGCGCACCCTGCCGCCCAGCAGTTCGACGAGGGGTACGCCGGCGCGCCGGGCACGCAGGTCCCAGAGGGCAAGCTCGATGCCGCCGAAGGCACGCCGCTCGGCGGCCGCGTCGTCCCAGAGGGAGAAGCCGGTGCGCGCCACGCAGCGCGCCTCGGCCTCGTTGGCGGCCTCGATGTCGAGTCCGACGAGGCGGCCGCCCAGACGTTCGACGACGGCAGCCAAGTCACCGTGGGGCGTCTCGCCGATGCCGAGCGCACCGTCGCTGTCGAGCACTTCGACGATCGTCGTGGTGAAGCTTGCCAGCGAGCCGAAGGCGAAGCGATAGGGGGCCACGAGCGGTGCGTTGATGGGCGTAGCTCTGATCTGCGCGATCGTCGGCATGGCGGCCACACTACCCCACGGTCGCGCGAAGGACAAGGCGACTGTGACGCTTCCTACTACCGGGGCGGGATGGTGTGCGAGCGGGTAGGCAGAAGGTGTTTCTTTGCAGGAAGAAGTGTTGTTGAAACGACAACGTGGTGGGCCCAGCAGGACTCGAACCTGCGACCGGCCGATTATGAGTCGGCTGCTCTAACCAGCTGAGCTATAGGCCCATGGGCGCGACCGGGATCGTCGTGGCCGACGACCCCTCTCCTCATGGCTGGCATCATAGTCGGCCGGCGCAAGGCAA
>DATIYD010000229.1:0-3581 GCA_035517975.1 Thermoleophilia bacterium
AACGGGAAGTAGAGCACGTTCCAGCGGCTGTCCTGGTAGGCGAAGGCCAGCAGGGCGCCCAGGGGCGCCATCGAGACATACAGGATGCCCATCTCGCGAAACGACGCCGTCCACTCGTGCAGGAACGAGCGGCCCTGAAGACTGATCACGACGGTGACCAGCGTGTCGTTGACGAGCAGGAAGACGACCGCGGCCACGGCGATGGCCAGGGCGTCCTGGCTCAGGTCGACCGGCCCCGGCACGGCCAGCTCCTGGTAGGCGATGGCGGCGAGGCCGGCCGAGAGCGCGAGCTGGCCGGCGTTGAAGACCACGCGGGTCCAGTGCCGATGTGAGATGAGCAGGTCGCTGATGAGCACGCCGCCGATCGCCACGATGCCGGCGAAAGCCGGCCCGTACAGGATGGCGGCCGCGAAGCCGACCGTGAGCGACAGGGACATGCCGCCCTCGATGCTCGACGACACGGCCCAGCGTTCGCTCGTGACGGCGGCGGCGAGGAAGACGGCGAGGTCGATCCAGGCGTCCTGTGGAAACGCGTGCGCCGTCGCCGCCACCAGGATGGCGGCGGCGACGGCGACGACGACGACGTACGTTGCCACCGCTGACGACACGCGCGGTGCGGCTGCTTGTGCCGCCGGGGGTGGCTTCTCGATCACCGGTCTAGTGTGCGGTTACGGTGACGGGATCGCTGACGAACAGATGCGACCGAGTCTCGGTCAGTCCCACTTCCACCAGGCGCCGCTGGCGACGGCCAGCGCGACGACCAGGGCAAGGGCGACAGCGACTCTGCTGTAGAGCAACGATTTCATGTTCCCCTCTCTCTATGCTCGAATGGTGGACGCGCACGGTGAAGCGGGCTCTAAACCCACTTCTTGGCTGCGCCGCTTGCCAGCGCCAGCGAGACGATGAGCGCCACCAACGCGAGTCTGGGGTACATCCCCTTGAACACCTTCATTGACCCTCCCTTCTGGATCTCGATCCCCACCAGATCGACCAGGACGAGGCCCGCGCACGGAGCGCCCGGGGCAACGAAACTGGTCCCAGTGTTTGTCGTATCGGCAGGGCCGTCCGCAGACTTAACGTTCACCCGGCGCTTTCTCGCAGGCGGGGACCACGCGCGGACGGTCGCCACGTGCACCGCGCCTGCCCTCGAACGGGTGGCGGGGGACTGGTCGTGCCGGCGAACGCGCGTCGGTGCGGCCCCTGTTGGCGCGCGACCGCGTGGTGTGATATCACTCGTCAACGGGGGTGCCGTGTCCGCTCCGGCGCCCGCGAACCGAACATCTGTTCGTCATCACAGGCTGCCGAGGTGCGCGTCGTCGCGTGCCGGCCGCGACAAGGAGGAACCAGAGACGATGACCGACCCGCAACACGAGGTGCTCGCCACGGTCAAGGACAAGGTCGCCAACCCGGCGCCGCTCGGGCTCATGGCCTTCGGCATCACCACGGTGCTCCTCAACCTGCACAACGCCGGCCTGTTCGGCATGAGCACGATGATCCTCGCCATGGCCGTCTTCTACGGCGGCCTCGCGCAGGTCATCGTTGCCGTCCAGGAGTACAAGAAGAACAACGTGTTCGGCGCCACGGCCTTCGCGTCGTACGGCCTGTTCTGGCTGACCTTCGTCGGCATGCTCGCGTTCCCCAAGTGGATGGGCATCGACGGCCCCACCTCCACCGCCGTCGGCTGGTACCTGCTCTCCTGGGGCGTCTTCACCGGCCTCATGTTCATCGCCACGCTGCGCATCAACGTCTCGCTGCAGGTCGTGTTCGGCAGCCTGACGATCCTCTATGTGCTGCTGGCCCTCTCCGAGTGGACGGGCAACGCCACGCTCCTCAAGGTCGCCGGCTGGGAGGGTGTCTTCGTGGGTCTGTCGGCCATGTACGGCTCGATCGCCCAGATCTGGAACGAGGTCTACGGCCACGTCGTGCTGCCGCTCGGTCAGGTGCAGCGCTCCCGCTCCGTCAAGGTGATGCCTTCGGCCCAGGTCAGCGGCCGCTAGCCAGAGTCGGGGCGTTCGCGCGCGTCTCGAGCGCGGCGGGGGCGGGCCGCTCGTACGAGCGGTCCGCCCGCCGCTTCTTGCTGCCGTCCGCCCCGTCCGGTTCGTCGCCTGCATGGCGTCCGTCGCCGCTCGCAGCCGCGTGCGGCGCCCCCACTGCGGGCCGGCCAACAGGGCGACCGGCGTCCGCTTTCGCGGGCAGGTATATCCTTTGTGCAGTGAGGCGAACGAGCGCGCGCACGCATGGGTGCCACGCTCCTTTCGGACGACGAGTGGAGGTCGCCATGAGCGCCGTCGGATCTGATCGAGTGGTGCGTGCGCCCCGGGGCACGCAGCTCTCCTGCAAGGGCTGGCAGCAAGAGGCAGCCCTGCGCATGCTGATGAACAACCTGGACCCCGAGGTCGCCGAGCGTCCCGCCGACCTCGTGGTCTACGGCGGCGCCGGCAAGGCGGCGCGCAACTGGGCGGCCTTCGACGCCATCGTGGCGACCCTCAGGCGCCTGGGCAACGACGAGACCCTGCTCGTGCAGTCGGGCAAGCCGGTCGGCGTGTTCACCACGCACGAGTGGGCGCCCCGCGTGCTGATCGCCAACGCCAACCTGGTCGGCGACTGGGACAACTGGGACGAGTTCCGCCGCTTGGACGCCCTCGGCCTCACCATGTACGGTCAGATGACGGCCGGCTCGTGGATCTACATCGGTACCCAGGGCATCCTGCAGGGCACCTACCAGACCTTCGCCTCGGCGGCCGAGATCCACTACGGCGCCGGCGCCGACCTTGCCGGGCGCCTGGTGCTCACCGCCGGCCTGGGCGGCATGGGCGGCGCGCAGCCACTGGCGGTCACCATGGCGGGCGGCGTCGCTCTCTGCGTCGAGGTCGACCCCGAGCGCATCCGCCGGCGCCTCGAGACCGGCTACGTCGATCAGTCGACCGAGTCCCTAGACGAGGCGCTGCGCTGGGCGGCGGCGGCCGTCAACGCCGGGCAGCCGCTCTCGATCGCCCTGCTGGGCAACGCCGCCGACGTCTATCCGGAGCTCGCCCGCCGCGGCGTCACCCCCGACCTGGTCACCGATCAGACGAGCGCCCACGACACCCTGAACGGCTACGTGCCCAACGGCATGAGCTTGGACGAGGCGCGTGAGCTGCGCCGCACCGACCCGGCCGAGTACACCCGCCGGGCGGTGGCGGCGATCGTCGTCCACGTCGAGGCCATGGTCGCCCTGCAGAAGGCCGGATCGAACGTCTTCGACTACGGCAACAACATCCGCGGCGAGGCCCAGGCCGCCGGCTACGCCGACGCCTTCGCCTTCCAGGGCTTCGTGCCGCTCTACATCAGGCCGCTGTTCTGCCGCGGCAACGGACCCTTCCGCTGGGCGGCCCTGTCGGGCGACCCCGCCGACATCGCCCGCACCGACCGCGCCGTGCTGGAGACCTTCCCCGACAACGAGATGGTCACCCGCTGGATCCGCATGGCCGCCGAGAAGGTGCACTTCCAGGGGCTGCCCTGTCGCATCTGCTGGCTCGAGTACGGCGAGCGGGCGAAGATGGGCGAGGTCTTCAACGACCTCGTGGCCCGCGGCGAGGTCA
>DATIYD010000230.1:0-6088 GCA_035517975.1 Thermoleophilia bacterium
CATGCACGTCTGACATCGCTCGCCTTCTCGCGCATCGACTCAATCCTCGCATCCAAGCCTAACCATATGCTCACGAAGCGTCGTCGCCCCGCGGGGGGAACTTGCGTCAACTGCAGGGGGATGCCGGACGGGCGTGGCGAGCGCGCGTCACTCATAGTGGACCGCCTCGAGCACGTTCAGGTTGGCGGCTCGCCTGGCGGGCAGCACGGCCGCGATCACGCCGACCCCGGTCGCCGCGACCAGGAACATGGCGAGCTGGGCGTACGGCACCGTGAAGACGATACCTTCGTCACCGAAGCGCTTGGTGATGATGTAGCCGAACAGCAGACCGAGCGCGGTGCCCAGCACGCCGCCGATCACCGCGGTGATGACGCTCTCGTACCGCACGATGCGGCGCATCTGGCGGCGGCTCGTGCCGATGGCGCGCAGCATCCCGATCTCACGGGTGCGCTCATGGACGGAGAGCACGAGAGTGTTGACGATACCGAAGATCGCGATGGTCACGCTCATGGCGAGCAGCGCGTAGAGCATGAGCAGGATCTGATCGACCTGCTTCTTCATGAAGGCATCGTAGTCGGCCTCGGTACGGACCGTCTGCGTCGGGTAGGCGCGCAGGGCGTGTGCCACGTCGCCCTTGAAGGTCGCGTCGCTCACCCCCGGCTTGGCCGTGGCGAGGAAGACGCCCGGGTCGACCTGGGCGCCGAGGCGCCTGAAGACGGAGTCGCTCACGACGATACCGTTCATGATCAGGGGATCGCGATGCTCGCCGATCACGGTAAGCCTCGTCGTGCGCCCGGCTTGGGAGACGGCGGTCAGGGTCGAGCCGATGGTCAGCCCGTGGGACTTGGCGTACTGCTCCTCGACGATGGCGGTGCCGGCGCCGAGCCGACCGAGCAGCCCGTCGCTGCCGCCCTTGATCCAGGCGAAGTGCCAGACGCCGGCGAAGGGCTTGGGCTCGATGGCGCTGACGCCGGTCACGACGCCGTTCACCTTGAAGGTCGCGAAGGCGATGCCGGTGGCCGTCCTGGTCTCGGGCAGGGCGCGCACGGCGGCCACACCCCTGGCCGGCAGCGCCATCATCCCGGAGTCGTCGGTGACCACGACGGCTGCCCGGTTCGACCTCGCAAGCGCGTCGACGAACGACGTCTTGAGCCCCTGGGCGAACACCGCGACGAAGACGACCAGCGCGAGGCCGATCATCAGCGCCGCGGCGGTGGCGGCCGTGCGCTGCGGATTGCGCGCCGCGTTCTCGCGGGCAAGGCGGCCGCTCGTGGGCGCGAGCGCCTGCAGCGGCCGGCCGATGAGCCCGGCCAGCGGCCGCACGACGTATCTGGCCAGCATCGCCATCGCCACGAACAGCGCAACGGCGCCGGCGGCCATCTCCAGCAGCCGCGTCGTCGTGGCGGCCGAGCTGACCATGCCGGCCGTGAGGGCGCCGGCGCCGAGCAGGGCGACGGCGCAGGCGATCGGCGTGCTCAGCCGTGCGAGACGCGAAGGCGGAAGTTCGGCGCCCTCGGAGAGCGCCGCCACCGGCGGCACCTTCGTGGCGCGCAGCGCCGGCAGCAGGGCCGATGCCAGGGTCACCCCGACACCGACGAGCAGGGCCACCACGATCGTGCGCGGACTCAGCGTCAGGCCGCCGGTCGGCAGATCGGCGCCCACCGCCTTGAAGAGCGCGTCGATGACCTTGGCGACGCCGAGGCCGGCGACCAGGCCCAGCAGCGACGCGCCGACACCCATCGTCAGGGCCTCGCCGGTGACCGTCGTCAGCACCTGGCGCCGGGTCGCACCCAGGGCTCGCAGCATCGCGAACTCGCGTCGGCGCTGGGCCACGGTGATCGAGAAGGCGTTGAAGATGATGAAGGCGCCGACGAACACGGCCACGCCGCCGAAGGCCAGCAGCGCCGGCTGCAGGAACGAGTTGATCGAGCTCGAGGCATCGTTGCTCTGGCTGGCCGCGGCCTGCGCACCGGTCTCGATGTCGAGCGTCGCGGGCAGCGCGGCCTGTAGCCTGTCGCGCAGTCGAGCCGGTCGCAGGCCGGGCGTCGCGGCGACGTCGATGCTGCTCAGACGGTCGCCCAGGCCGAACCAGCGCTGCACGTCGGCGAGCGGCGCGTCGACCATGATGGTGCCGCCGAGCGAGGCCTCGGCCGGCCAGCGGTAGATGCCGGCGATGCGCACGGCCTTCAGACCCGAGCGGGTCACGATGGCGATGTGGTCGCCGACGGCCAGATGGTGTTTGGTGGCGAAGCCGCTGGTCACGGCCACGTCGCCCGTCGCGCGCGGGACACCGCCCGCGAGCCACGAGCCGGTCTCGAAGCGAGGGTCGCCGTTGGACTGGATGAAGGTCGGTGCACCGTTGCTCTTGACCTGCTTGCCGCCGACGAACACGGCCGTGAAGGCCTGGGCCGTGCCGTCGGCGTACCGCACGCCGGGCACCTTGCGCACCCGGGCGAGGGTCGAGGCCGGCATGGTGATCTGGGCGCCCGAGGCGTCGCTCGCCTGGCCGAACGACATCTTCGGCGTGATCACGACCGGCGTCTTGCTGTAGGCGGTGCTGAAGATGTCGTTGAAGGCGTTGTGGATCTGGTCGGTGAGCACGTACGTGCCGCTGATCATGGCCACGCCGAGCAGGATGGCGACGACCGTGAGGGCCGTCCGCAGGCGGCGGCCGAGCAAACTGCGCAGGGCGATGCGGATCATCGGGCCACCTCCGCGGTCTCGGGGCCGCCCTCGGCGCCTTCGAGCTGCTTGATCGTGTCGAAGATCTCGTCGCGGCCCATGCGGTCGTGGTCGAGGACGATGGCGCCGTCCTTCAGGAACAGCACGCGGTCGGCGATGGTGGCCGCGCCCGGGTCGTGAGTGACCATGACGATCGTCTGGCCGAACTCATCGACCGAACGGCGCAGCAGATCGAGGACCTCGCGGCCGGTGCGTGAGTCGAGGTTGCCGGTCGGCTCGTCGGCGAACAGCACCGCCGGCCGTGTGACGAGCGCCCGGGCTACGGCGACGCGCTGCTGCTGACCGCCCGAGAGCTCGGCCGGCCGGTGGTCGAGGCGGTCGGCCAGGCCGACGCGATCGACCAGCGCGGCGAGGTGGCCGCGATCGACCGCTCGCCCGGCGATGGTGAGCGGCAGCGTGAGGTTCTCGGCGGCGCTGAGCATCGGCAGCAGATTGAACGACTGGAAGATGAAACCGACCTTGTCGCGTCGCAGCGCGGTGAGCTTGCGCTCCTTGAGCCGGGTGATCTCGACGCCGTCGATCTCGACCGCGCCGGCGGTAGGCCGGTCGAGCCCGGCGAGCAGATGCATCAGGGTCGACTTGCCCGAGCCCGACGGGCCCATGACGGCCGTCAGGCGGCCGCGCTCGAAGTCGACGGTCGCGCCGCGCAGCGCGTGCACGACGGCGTCGCCCTTGCCGTAGCTCCTCGTGAGGCCCTGCGCCCGCACGACGGCGTCGTGCACCACGCGCGGTCGCGGGGCGGGCTTGCGACCGGTGGCGATGGCCAGCACGCGATCGATGTCTTCCAGGGTGAACGGCGTGGTGTCTGGTGTGGCCGTGGTGTCGCTGACGGGGTTCATGGCTCCCTCCGGTCCTCTCGGTGTCGTACAGGGAAGCCTAGGGAGCGACCCTCGCGGCGGCGTCCCGCCACGGCGTCATCGCGGCGTCAACGACGGGAGGAACCTTCCGGTCCACGCTCCTCCCACGGGGGCGTGGCGGCGTCACCCGGCGGGGGCGGCGTCCGCCGCTGCGGTGGTACGCGCGTGCCTGAAGCGGGCCGCTACGAGCCGGCGGGCGCCACCAGGCCCACGTCGTAGGCGAGGATGACCGCCTGGGTACGATCGCGCAGGTCGAGCTTGAAGAAGATGCGCTTGATGTGGGTCTTGACGGTGCCCTCGCTCAAGAACAGCTTCTCGGCGATCTCGCGGTTCGACAGC
Source organism: Thermoleophilia bacterium (assembly GCA_035517975.1). Taxonomy (GTDB): domain Bacteria; phylum Actinomycetota; class Thermoleophilia; order UBA2241; family UBA2241; genus Bog-752. The sequence goes on from DATIYD010000230.1 coordinate 3,939, forward strand.
CCGTGGGCGATGAGCCCCAGCACCTCGCGCTCGCGTTCGGTGAGATCATCGAGCGCGGCCGGCGACGGCTTCTCCGACGCCGGCCGTCGGGCGAACTCGCCGATCAGACGCTTGGTCACCGAGGGCGAGAGCAGGGCCTCGCCGGCGGCCACCACGCGCACCCCGGCGATGAGGTCCTCGGCCGGCGTGCGCTTGAGGAGAAAGCCGCTGGCACCGGCGCGCAGCGCCTCGTAGACGTACTCGTCGAGGTCGAAGGTGGTGAGCACGAGCACTCGCGACGAGCCTTCGCGGCCGAGCGCCACGATCCGGCGGGTCGCGTCGAGGCCGTTCATGCCCGGCATCTGGATGTCCATGAGCACGACGTCGGGGTCGAGCTTCGTGACCTCGGTGACGGCCGCGGCGCCGTCGCCGGCCTCGCCGACCACCTCGAATCCGTCCTCGCTCTCGAGGATCATGCGCAAGCCCTGGCGCACCATCTGCTCGTCGTCGACCAGCACGATGCGGATCGTCTCGTCGGCCGTCATCTAGCAACCCCCTGTGTCTGGTGTCGTCGTCTGCTCGACGCCTCGTTGCAGCGATCCCGTGCCCTCGAGGGGCAGGCGCGCCCGCACACGAAAGCCCCCCATGGGCAGCGGTCCCACTTCGAGCTCCCCGCCGAACAGGGCGACGCGTTCGCGCATGCCGAGCAGGCCGCGTCCGCCGGAGAGGCGCCGGTTGAACTGGCCGGCGGCCGGCTGACCGCCGCCGTCGTCGATGCACTCGATCTCGAACCAGTCGTGCACGCAGCGCAGGCCGATAGTCGCGTGCGCCCCGCTGCCGGCGTGCTTCAAGGTGTTGGTGAGGGCCTCCTGCACGATGCGATAACCGGAGCGGTCGAGGCTCGACGGCAGGTCGATCGAGGAGCACTGATCCTCGATCGTGACCGCGAGGCCGGCCTCGCGCACCTGCGCGACGAGGACGTCGACGTCGGCCATGCCCGGCTGCGGGCCCAGCTCCTCGCGATCGCCGGCCTCGGCGCGCAGGATGCCGAGCAGGCGCTCGATGTCGGAGAGCGCCTGCCGGCCGGTGGCCTCGATCGAGCCGAGCGACTCACGCACGGTCTCCGGTCGCTTGTCGAACACGCGCTGCGCCGCGCCGGCCTGGAGCACGACGACGTTCAGGGCGTGCCCGACCACATCGTGCAGCTCCCGCGCCAGGCGGCTGCGCTCCAGCGCGACCGCCTCCTGGGCGCGCATCTCGAGGTCGTGCAGGTAGAGCTCGGCCCGCTCGCGTTCGACCTGGGCGCGCTTGCGTGCCTCGCTGACGTTCTCTCGATAGGCGTGCAGGATCATGCCGGCCAGCCAGACCGCCGAGAAGATGAACCAGGCCGCGATCGCGAACCAGATCGTCGCGTCGCCGCGGGAGAGCAGGATCCCGAAGATGGCGAGCAGGGTGAGCGAGGCCAGCATGCCGGCCATGAGACTGCGCCAGATGTCGCTGTGCGCGGCCACGAAGAAGAGCGCCACCGCGCCGCAGAGGTACCCGACCGTGATCGCCGGCTCGTCGAAGACGGCGCCCAGCACGGAGGCGGCGGCGATCGTGGCAAACGCGGCCCGCGGGTAACTGTGCACCGCGACCAGTGGCAGGGTCATGGCCAGGAGCAGGACGGCGCCGAGCGCATCGAGGGAGCGGAAGTTCGAAGACAGGCTGGGACCGGCCAGCACGTAGATGAAGCCGGCGACGCAGAGCCCGAACGCGAGAGCGGTGTCCCAGATGTGCGGGTCGACGCGCCGCAGCGCCCGGCGCACGCCGCCCGGCTCCGGCGCACCTGCTGACTGTGACGGCGCCTCCGCCCCCATCGTCTCCCTCGAGCTCGACCGCAGACATTGTAGCCCGGAACGGCCGCTCGCCCATCGCGGCGACGGCCGCGCACCCGGGCGACTCAGCCCCACGGCGCCGTCAAGCTCGCTCGCGAGCCTGCGGCCGCCACGTGGAAATCGACGAAGGAGCCGTCACGGCCGCGGCGAATCCTAGCGCGACGGATGCGCACACCCACTGGCTCGTGGACGGGATCTGACCCCCCTCATAACCGTCCCTCTCGCCGGAGTGGTCCCCCCCGCTCCGGCAGGCCGTCCGTCGAAACGTCGAGTGGGCGGGGCGGCGGCTTGGAA
>DATIYD010000231.1:0-2706 GCA_035517975.1 Thermoleophilia bacterium
GCCGTCGGCGGAGTTGTTCGATGAGGCGGCCCGCCGTGCGACCGAGGATCTCGACCCGCCGGCCGACCTTCACGGGTCATCGGACTACCGGAAGACGGTCGCGGCCGCTGTGGCGCGCCGCGGCCTGCGAGCAGCGGCGGAGAATGCCGCGAGAGGCAGTGACTGATGGTGGACATCACCCTGAGCGTCAACGGCGCGGCGTGCACGGGTTCGCCGGAGGCGCGCAAGACGCTGGCGGACTTCCTGCGGGATGACCTCAATCTCACCGGCACCCACATCGGCTGCGAGCACGGGGTCTGCGGTGCGTGCACGGTCCTCGTCGACGGCCGGGCGGTGCGCTCGTGCCTGATGCTGGCGGTCCAGGCCGCCGGCAGCGAGGTGACCACGATCGAAGGGCTGGCCCCTGACGGCGGGCTGGGCACACTACAGCAGGCCATGTGGGATTCGCACAGCTTCCAGTGCGGTTTCTGCACGCCGGGGTTCGTCATGCAGGCGGCCGCGTTCCTCAGCGGTCACCCTGACGCCGACGAGCAGCAGATCCGCGAGGCGCTGTCCGGCAACATCTGCCGGTGCACTGGCTACCAGAGCATCATCGATGGCGTCCTGCTGGCCGCCCAGCGTAATCGGCAGGGCGCAACCGTGAACGCTGATCAAAGGAGCGACAATGGCAGCAATCGCGGCTGAACGATACACCGGCGCCAGCATCAAGCGTTCGGAGGACCCGCGCATCCTGACCGGCGCGGGCCGGTACGTCGACGACATCAAGCTGCCCGGAATGCTGCACGCTGCGTTCGTGCGCTCGCCGATGGCTCATGCTCGTGTGCTCTCGGTCGATGTCTCGGCGGCGCGCGAGCTGCCCGGCGTCGTCGCGGCAATCACCGGGGCGGAAATGGAAGCGATGACGGCCCCCGGGCCCGATGCGCTGATGGCCCTCATGGGCTGGGCGGGGCCTATGCCGGAGTTCACCCTGCTGGCGACCGACAAGGTACGCCTCGTCGGCGACCCCGTGGCGATCGTCATCGCCGAGAGCCGTTACCTCGCCGAGGACGGCTGCGAGCTGGTAGAGGTCGAGTATGAGGACCTGCCTCCGGTCGTGGATGCCGCCTTCGCGCTCGACCCGGGCAGCCCGCCGCTGTTCGCCAACCTGGGGGACAACATCGCGCGCCCGCACTCGCGCCACGAGTTCGGCGACGTCTCCGCGACCTTCGCCGGCGCCGATCTAGTTGCCGACTTCCACATCGACGTGCACCGCCACCAGAACGTGCCCATGGAGGGACGCGGCTGCGTCGCGAGCTACGACGCCGACCCGGGTTTCATGACCATCTACGCGGCCACGCAAAGCGTTCACGTCACCAAGATCGCCGTCGCCATGCGCCTCGGTATGGAGCCGGACAAAGTGCGTGCCGTGGCCGGCGATATCGGCGGCTCGTTCGGCCTGAAGATCGGCGCGTCACGCGAAGAGCTCGCCGCTGCCGCTGCCTCACGTCACCTCGGCCGGCCGGTCAAGTGGGTCGAGGACCGCGGCGAGAACCTTACCGCGTCGGGCCAGGCCCGCGAGGAGAGCTTCGACGTCCGGGCCGCCGTCAGCAACGACGGCGACCTGCTCGGTCTGGACGTGAAGATGGTCATCGACACCGGCTCTTACCCGGGCATGGGTGCCATGGTTCCGGACATCATGGAGGCGATGCTGCCGGGTCCGTACAAGCTCGCGGCCATGGGTTTCGAGTCGACCGCGGTCACCACCAACAAAGCGTGCTACGTCGCCTACCGCGGCCCGTGGGCGTCCGAGACGTTCGTGCGGGAACGCGTCCTGGACCTCATCGCGAAGGATCTCGGCCTGGATCCGCTCGAGATCAGGCTGCGTAACGCCGCCCCGCGCACCGATCCGCCGGCCGTGATGATTACCGGCCGTCCCCTGGTGGGAGTCACGTCGAGGGAGTCCCTGGAGCGGGTCGCCCAGCTCGTGGACTTCCCCGGGTTCCGGCGCCGTCAGGCCGAGGCGCGAGCGCAGGGTCGCTACCTGGGCATCGGCGTGGCCACGTTCATCGAGGCCGCTCCGGGCCCGCGCACGCCGGAGGCGGGCACCGGCCCCATGGGCAATGAGTTCATGCGCCTGCGGCTGGAGGAAGACGGCATCGTCGTGCTGTTCACCGGCCAGATGCCGCATGGCCAGAGCCACCAGACGACCCTGGCCCAGATCGCCGCCGACGAGTTCGGCGTGCCGTTCGAGCAGGTTCGCGTCGTGGTCGGCGACACCGACGTCGTCCCGTTCGGGCTGACCGGCGGCAGCCGGTCAGCCACCATGACCGGTGGCGTGGCGCTCCATGGCGCCCGGCAGCTCAAGGCCAAGGTGCTCGATTTCGCGGCGCATCTCATGGAGGCCAGCGCGCAGGACCTGCTGCTCACCGACGGCCATGTCTGGGTTCGCGGCGACCCGGCCAGCGCGATCGCCGTCAGTGAAGTCGCGCGGCGCGCGGCATCAGGGCCGTTCGGCGCCGACGTGGATGCCAAGCTCGAGGTCGAGGCCACGTTCGACGGCGGTGAAGGCGGATGGTCCGGCGGCACTCACTGCGCGATCGTGGACGTCGATGCCGAGACGGGCATCGTGCAGGTGGAGCGGTATGTCGCCGTTGAGGACTGCGGCGCGCTCATCAATCCCGCCGTCGTCGAGGGCCAGATCCGGGGCGGCATCGCACAGGGCATCGG
>DATIYD010000232.1:0-5691 GCA_035517975.1 Thermoleophilia bacterium
CAGCTACGCCCGCCTGATCGGCACGCGGCCGATCGTCATGGAGCGCGGCGAGGGCGCCCGCTTCTTCGACGTCGACGGCAACGCCTACATCGACTGGTGCCTGGGCTACGGACCGATGATCTTCGGGCATCGGCCCAAGGCCATCGTCGATGCCGTCACGCAGCAGATCAACGAGCGCGGCATGCTGTACACGTTCCCTCACGAGCTCGACTACGAGGTGGGCCGCAAGATCGTGGCCGCCGTGCCGGGCGTCGACCAGATCCGCTTCGCGAACTCAGGCTCCGAGGCAACCCAGGCGGCCATCAGGCTGGCGCGCGCCTACACCGGCAAGGACAAGATCCTCAAGTGGGAAGGCAGCTACAACGGCTTTCTCGACTGCCACGCCTTCTCGCACGTGCCGGCGCTCGAAGCTGCCGGCACCGAACGGTTCCCACGCACGCTGCCTTCGCTGGCCGGCATACCGAGGACCTTCGAGGACATGGTGATCGTCGGCTGCTTCAACGATCTCGAAAGCGCCGAGCAGCTCATCAGCAGGAACGCCGGCGAGCTGGCCGCCGTGCTCAGCGAGCCCATCCTCGCCGACGCCGGCATCATCCCGCCCGAACCGGGTTTCCTGGAGGGGCTGCGCCGCATCTGCGACGAGCACGGCGTGCTGCTCATCTTCGACGAGATCATCACGGGCTTTCGCGTGTCGCTGGGCGGCGCCCAGGAGCTCTACGGCGTCACCCCCGACATCACCTGCGTGGCCAAGGCCGTCGGCGGCGGCACGCCGGGCGCCGCCGCGTTCGGAGGCCGACGGGACATCATGGAGCTCGAGGCCGAGGGTGTGGTGCTGCACGGTGGCACCTACAGCGGCAACCCCATGACCCTGGCCGGCATGAACGCCGCGCTCGACATGCTGATCGGCGACCGCGAGCGTGTCTACGGGCATCTCAACATGATCGCCGACGCCATGGTCGGCGGCATGCGCGCCATCTTCGCCGAGCAGGGCGTGCCCGCCGTCATCAACCAGGTCGGGCCCATGTGGCAGGTGTTCTTCGGACACGAGGAGCCGGTGACCCGCTACCGCCAGGCGCGGGCCAGCGACACCGAGTTCTTCGGCCGTCTGCAGACCGAATGCCAGGCGCGTGGCGTCTACTTCCACAACTTCAACTTCGAACGCTTCTTCGCCAGCACGGCACACACGCAGGCCGACGTCGACGCGAGCCTCGAGGTGATCGCCGCCTCCACCAGGGTGGCCAGGCAGCAGCTCGCTTCACGATCCGCCGTCTGAAGGGGTCGCACGTGAGCACGTCCGATCCCGTGCCGCTGCCGCGGCCCGAGGTGCGGCGGCTGCACCCCTATGTCACCGGCCGTCCGGCCGGCAGCGAAGAGGGCAGCCTCGCCTCGAACGAGTCGCCGTTCGGCGCCTCTCCCGCGGTAGCGGCCGCCCTGCAGTCGGCGGTCACCCGGCTGCACCGCTATCCCGATCCGCTGGCGGGATCGCTGCGCCGTCTGCTGGGCTCGCGGCTCGGGATCGATCCCGAGTCGATCCTGGTCGGGAACGGGTCGGACGAGCTCGTCTATCTGCTCACCCTGGCCTACGCGGCCGGGGGCGGGTCGATCGTGTGCGCCGATCCGCCCTATCGTATCCACGACATCGCGGCCAGGATCGTGGGAGCGTCGGTCACCAGAGTCCCCCTGCGCGACTGGGTGCACGACCTCGACGCCATGGCTCGGGTCGAGGCCGACATCGCCTTCGTGTGCAACCCCCACAACCCCAGCGCGACGACCGTCTCACGAGACGAGTTGCGCTCGTTCGTCGCTGCCTCTCGCGCCCGGCTCGTGGTGGTCGACGAGGCCTACATCGACTTCGTCGCCGACCCGGCCGCGACGACCCTGGCCGGCGAGGCGGCCGGCAAGCTCGTCGTCACCCGCACACTCTCCAAGGCCTACGGTCTGGCCGGGGCGCGCGTCGGCTACCTCGTCGGCTCGCGGCAGATCGTCGACTACCTGCGGCGCATCCGGCCGCCCTTCTCGGTGGGCACGCTCGGGCAGGCGGCGGCCGAGGCGGCCGTAGGCGACGACGCACACCGCGAGGCGACGCGCCGGCAGGTGCTGGCCGGCCGCCGGCGTCTGACCGATCTGTTCGAGGCGGCCGGCTATGCCGTCGTCCCGTCGCAGACGAACTTCGTGCTGGTGCTGACCGGACCGGACGACGACCTGGCCGGGCGACTGGAGCGACGGGGCGTGAGCGTGCGGCCCGGGAGCGCGCTCGAAGCTCCCGGCACGGTGCGCGTCACCGTGCCGTCGGATCAGGGGTTCGCCCTGCTCGAGCGGGCGCTCCTGGCCGACGGCTGAGCGAGCTCGTTCAGGCGGCGACCGTGCGGCGGCGTCCGGCCATCGCGCGGCGCTGGAAGGCCTGCATGCGACAGCGATCGCAGCAGTACTTCTTGGCCGGGTTGGTCGTCACGAACGGCTGGCCGCAGTGGGGGTTCTGGCAGGCGCCGATCAGTTCCGGACGACCGGCGGCGTGACGTTCGACCGACCGGCGGTGGAGCGTCCAGCCCTGGCTGTGCAGGCAGCAGACGGAGCTCGGGTTGTAGCTCGACAGGACGGTGTCGCAGCCATCGGCCGCACAGACCCTTCCGGCCCCGTAGGTACGGGGACGATCGTCCGGATTGGCCATGGCGCTCTTGCCGTGCACGGCGGATATCCTGCCGTAGGTGGTCACAGCCCCGCCGTGCATCGTCCGCCCTCCTGCGCCGGTCTGCCTGGCCGGCAAGCATGTACCGCGCCGCCGCCGCACGGTAACCGTTACGCGTGGTCGGGGCATGTCGCGAGCACGGTGCGCGGCCGGCGGCGACGCTCGCGGTCGCTGCCGCGTTTGCGCAGAGCCTGCTACGGCAAATCAGTATGAAAGGGACGAATCTTCGTCTTTCTCTTGCAGGAGCGCGAGCTCTGGGAAGGGACGAGCACATGGAACCGACCAACCTGAAATGGCTCAAGGGCACCAAGGGCACGCCGTTCATGGGCATCGGCTCGCTCGAGGCCGATATCCTGGCTATCGTCTGGGATGCCAGGCAGGCGACGGTGCGCGACGTCTACGAGACCCTGCGCGAGCAGCGCCAGATCGCCTACACGACCGTGATGACCGTCATGAACAACCTGGTCAAGAAAGGTCTGCTCTCGCAGGACCGCGCCGCCATCGCCTACGTCTACAAGCCGGCCATCCCCGGCGACGAGGTGGCCAGCACCATCCTGGACAGCCTGGTCCAGCGGCTGTTCCGCGGCCGGGCGAACCTCGCTCTCTCACATCTCCTTGGGCTGAAGCGCGATCTCGATCCCGAGCAGGCCGAAGAGCTGCGCAAGTACGCAAGCGAACACTTCGCCGCCTGAAGCCGCGGCGACTGAAGCGGCCGGCGCGATCGTAGCGGGTATGGCGCAGGGCAACGGCGGACGGCCGTTTCGCATAGAGGTGACGACGCTCGCCCTGGGCCAGGCCGCGATCACCGTACGCGGCGAGCTCGATCTCTTCACGGCGCCCCGCCTGCACGACGCTCTCGCGCAGAGCATCGAGCTCGGCGCCCGGCGTGTGGTCGTCGACCTGGCGAGGGTGACCTTCATCGACTCGACGGCGCTCGGTGTGCTGATCGGCGTCGGCAAGGAGCTGCGCGCCGGCGAGGGTTCGCTCGACATCGTATGTCAGAACGGCAACGTGCGGCGCGTTCTCGAGCTCACCGGCCTCGACGCCGTCTTTGCCGTCCACGCCACCCTCACGGGTGCCCTGGATGACGCGCCCCACGACTGAGCGTCGTCCGCCGCAACGGTCGATTCTCCCTGCACGTCCAGCGTAGACTGACAGTCCGCATCAAGGCGACGTCGTGGGGAGACGTGCCCGACGCGACCCTAGCCGGCCACTCCCGCCGCGACCGCATGGTGGGCGGCGTGCCGATGCAGCTCGTGCTCGTCGCTGTGGGCATGTGGCTTGAGGTCGAAGACGACCTCCTTGACGGTGCCCGTGAAGGCGTAGGGCGCCTTGTCTTCGTAGGCGAGGTCCGCGACCAGGCCGTTGTCGCGGCCGATGTCCATGCCCGAGTACGAGGTGAAGGCGATCGGCACGGTGTGGTCGAGCCGGCCTTCACCGACCTGCTTGTCGTTCGCCCAGAGCGTCACCTTGCCGCCCGCGCCCGGCTTGGGAGCGTCGGTCTCGAACAGCATCTTCACCGTGACGTCGCCGGTCGGGATCGGCTCGCGGGACACCTGCTTGAAGGTGTCGACGCCCAGGAACGAGTAGGTGTGGGTCAGGAGGCCCTTGCCGTCGACCCATAGGGCGAAGCCGCCGATGAAGTCGGCGTTGGCGACGATCACACCCTCGGCGCCGCCGTCGGGCACCTGCAGGTGCGCCTCGATCGCATACGAGCGCCCCTGGATGCGCGGCGTCATGCCGCGCTGCACGTTCTGCACGTCGCCGGCGAAGCGCAGCCGGGTGATCGTCGGCAGCGGCGGCAGGATGCCGTAGATGACCGACATGCCGCCCATGAGCGGCAGCACGCGGTTGCGCTCGGCCTCCTTCCACCACAGATCCTGGAGCTCCCTCACCCTGTCCGGGTGCTGGGCGGCCAGGTCGTGGGCCTGCGAGAAGTCGTCGGGCAGGTAGAAGAGCTCCCAGCCGACATCCCTGTCCGGATCCCAATCGGCATCGGGGCCGAACTGCGCGAGCGTCGCCGGCGACACATCCCACGGCATGCGCGTCGGGTTGGAGGCCGCCCACCAGCCATCCTTGTACATGGCGCGGCTGCCGAACATCTCGAAGTACTGTTGGGTGTGGCGCTCGGCGGCCGTGGCGTCGTCGAGCGTGTAGAGGAAGCTGGTGCCGTCCATCGGCTCCTGCTCGATGCCGTCGACCAGCTTCGGCTCGGGGATACCGGCCGCTTCGAGGATCGTCGGGCCGACGTCGATCACATGAGTGAACTGCGAGCGCATCGTGGCGTCCGCCTTGAGCCGGCTCGGCCAGGCGACGACCATCGGGTCGCGGGTGCCGCCCAGGTAGGCGGCGATCTGCTTGCCCCAGCGGAACGGCGTGTTGCAGGCGTGGGCCCAGGCGCAGGCGATGTGGGGCGCCGTGTGCGGCCCACCGAGCGCCTCGGCGCCGCCGTACTTCTCGATCAGCTCGGTCTGCTGGTCGGCGTCGAGCACGAGGCCGTTCAGGAAGGTGAGCTCGTTGAAGGAGCCCGTGACCGTACCCTCCATGCTGGCGCCGTTGTCGCCCCAGATGTAGAAGATCAGCGTGTTGTCGAGGTCGCCCATCTCCTCGATCGCGTCGAGGAGGCGCCCGACGTTCCAGTCGGCGTTCTCCTGGAATCCGGCGTAGACCTCCATCTGCCGGGCGTAGAGCTTCTTCTGCGCGTCGGTGAGGGAGTTCCACGCCGGGAACAGGCCCGGCCGTTCGGTCAGGTCGGTGCCCTCAGGGACGATCCCGAGCTTGATCTGCCGCTCGATGATCTGCTCGCGCAGCGCGTCCCACCCTTCGTCGAACCTGCCCTTGTACTTGTCGGACCACTCCCGGGCAACCTGGTGCGGCGCGTGGCTGCATCCGGTGGAGTAGTACATGAACCAAGGCTTGGACGCGTCCTGCGCCCGGACCGCATGCAACCACTCGACCGCCTTGTCAGTCAGGTCATCGGGGAAGTAGTACGGATTGCCGTCCTT
>DATIYD010000233.1:0-4613 GCA_035517975.1 Thermoleophilia bacterium
GCGGGTGTCTGAGACCTCGGCGCCCGCCTGCCGCAGCAGCTCGAGCGCCCGCGGGTGGCGCGCCTCGACCCCGGTCTCGGCGAGCACCTCGCAGGTGGCCGCGTGCACGCGCCGGCAGGTGGCGTCGTCCCACACGCGCAGCTCGGCGCGGCGCGCGGGCGGGGCTCCGCCGCCCGGCGCGCCGCCCGCGGGCTCGGTCATGCCTCGCGCTCCGTCCCGGCGGCCTCCATGATGGCGGCGACGCGGGCGCGCGTCGCCGGGTCGAGCGAGAAGGCGCGCGCGGCGCGCAGCTCGGCGACGCGGGCCTTGACGCGATCGAGCATCGTCAGGCGGCCGCCGGCGTTCCAGCGGTCGTAGACGGCGTGGTCGAAGAGGTCGTCGTACCAGAAGTCGTGGGCGTGGCGCCGCGTGTACTTGCGGGCCAGGAAGTTGCCGCCCGGGCCGACCGTCATGATCTCGTCGAGGGCCAGGGCTTCGTCGTCGGTCGGCACCTCGGCCATGAAGGCCTTGGTCCAGCCGACCGCCGCGTTGCCGAAGACGATCGACTCGCACGAGCTCTGCAGGCCCGACTCGAGATAGCCCACGTCGTGCACCAGCGTGCCCCGGGGAAGGGCGCCGGCCATGGCCGTGAGGCCGTTCTCGAGGGCGAACTGCTCGTCGATCGTCTTCGAGTCGGACATGGCCGCGTAGTTGAAGCTGGGCAGCCCGTACCAGCGGCAGAGGTCTTCCTGCGCCGCCTGGCCGAGCGGGCTCTCGGGGGTCGTGTAGGCGTCGACCGCGGTGCGCATGTCCATGGCTCCGACGCCCACGCCGAAGACGAAGGGCGCCCCGGGGCGGATCTGCTGGTGGTAGACGAGGCCGGCGAGCGTCTCGGCGTTGCCCACCACCGCGGTGCCGGCGATCGAGCGCGGTCCGGTGGATCCGGCGTTGGGCGCCGCCGCCCAGATGATGGGCACCTCGTGCTCGGCGCAGGCGGCCAGCTTGGTGAGGCCGTCGCGGTCGTGCATGAGCGGCGGAGCGGGCATGGCGTAGATCATGAAGCTGTCGGCCGCGCCGGCGGCGGCGCACATGTCCTTGACGGCCTTGACGACGCCGCCGTTGCGGGTGGCGACCATGAGCGGCTTGCGCGTGCCGGCGAGCATGGCGGCTACGGCCGAGAGGTCGTCGACCGCCAGGGGCGCGTCTTCGGGCAGGCCCATCGACATGACGAAGTCGAGATGCGGGAGCTGCTCGCACAGGGCCGCCATCTCCTCGATGTCGGCGGCCCGCACGCGGCGCCGCTCCCCGGTGTCGGGGTCGCGGTAGTAGAGGCAGTCGGAGCCGGTGCCGAAGTAGGTGTTGCCGTTGCGCAGCTCGAGGGCTTCGTCGCGGCCGCGCGACCGGACGGTCCAGGTCCGGGGGGCGGAAGCAAGGGCCTTGTCGACGACGGCTGCGTCCAAGCGGACGCGTGTGCCGTCGACCCGGCCGGCGGCCGCGGCGAAGACCTCGAGGGCGGGCGGGTAACGGACGTCGATGCCGGTCTCGGAGAGGACACGCAGGGTGGCCTCGTGCACGCGCCGGCAGTCGTCGTCGCTCCATACGGTGATGCGGGCTGCTGACATGCCTTCCCCCTTTCGTCCAGGCTCCTCGCATGAGGGGCCGAGTGGCCGGCCCGGGCGCCTGGCGGGCGGCAGCCGCCGGGGGCCGAAGGTCCGGAGTGGTCGCCGCTCACGTGCGCTTCTGGTGGGCCGGGCCCCGGGGGGCCGGCGGTCCGCCTGAGCGCTACGGCGTGGGGGTGCAGCGCGAGGGACCGCGCTCTGTGAAGATCTTGAACCAGATGCCGCCGAAGAACTCGTGGCCGGCCGCGGATGCGGCGGCCCGTGTGGTGGTGCGCGCGATGTCTGCGCGAAGGTTCAACCGGCGCCCTTCGGGAGGCTGTCCGACGAGTCGTGCCGGACGATGATCTTACGCGGCCCATCTTCTGGGACGGCCGCGAGGCTGTCAAGCAGGCGGGTCGCCCGTGCCCGCCGGCCGGCGCCATGCGGGGGCGCCGGCGATCCTTACGCGGTGTGGCGGAAGTTCATGACGTCGCCGTCGGCGACCACGTACTCCCTGCCCTCGATGCGCAGCGCGCCCTTGTCGCGGGCGTGGGCGAAGGAGCCCAGGGCGAGCAGGTCGGCCAGCGACACCACCTCGGCGCGCACGAACTTCTTCTGGATGTCGCCGTGGATACGGCCGGCGGCCTGCCAGGCGGTCGCGCCGCGCGGCAGCTGCCAGGCGCGGCTCTCGCTCGACTTGAAGTCGCCGGTGAAGAAGGTGATGTAGCCGAGGGCGCGGTAGCAGGCGGCGATGAGGTCGTCGACCCCGCCCGGCGGCACGCCGAGCTCGTCGCGAAACTCGGCGGCCTCGTCGGGCTCGAGCTCGGCGAGCTCGACCTCGAGCCGGGCCGCCAGGGCGACGACCTGATCGCCGCGCTCGGCGGCCCAGGCAGCCAGCGCCGTGCCGGCCTCGAGGTGCGACTCGTCGGTGTTCAGCACGAACAGCACCGGCCGCTCGGTGACCAGGGCGAGGTCGCGCATGAGCGCCTCTTCGTCGGTGCCGCGCTCGATCTCGCGGGCACGATGGCCTTCGCCCAAGCCGGCGGCGAGGCGCTGGAGCACGGCCATCTCCTTCCTGGCCGCGGCGTCACCGGCGCGGGCCGCCTTGGCCGTCTTGTCGCGACGCCGCTCGACGAGCTCGAGGTCGCTCAGGACGAGCTCGGTCTCGACGGCCTCGACGTCGGCCACCGGGTCGATCGTGGCGCGCGGAAAGGCCACCTCGGGGTTCTCGAAGGCGCGCACCACGTGGGCGACGGCGTCGACCTCGCGGATGTCGGCGAGAAAGCGGCTGCCGAGACCCTGGGGATGCTCGGCGCCGCCGCCCAGGCCGGGGATGTCGACGACCTCGATCGTGGCATGGACCTCGCGCGGGGTCTGCAACACCTCGTTCAGGCGGTCGAGGCGCTCGTCGGGCACGGCGACCACGCCGTGGTTGGCCTCGGCCGAGCTGAAGGCGTAGGCCGTGGCCAGGGCGCCCGCGTGGGTGAGGGCGTTGAAGACGGTGGTCTTGCCGGCGTTGGGCAGTCCGACGATGCCGAGCTTCATGAGGTCACCAGCTTCATGCGGCCACTATATCCTCACGAGCGCGACGTAGGGCAGGCCCAGGGCGAGCCCCAGGCAGAGGCCGGCCAGGACGTCGGCCAGGTAGTGCACCCGCAGGTAGACGCGACTCGCGGCGAGCACGACGGCCAGCGCCGCGAAGGCCGGCCAGAGGCCGGGATAGAGCACGCTCATGGCCAGCGCGCCGACGACGCTCATGCTGGCGTGCGACGAGGGAAACGAGGGGCTGGCCGGCACGGGGATGTGCGCGCGGGCCTCGGGCTCGCGCTCGGGCGGGCGCCGCCGCCTCACGAGGCGCTTGACGGCGTAGGTCAGCCACTCGGTGACGAGCACGGCGCCGGCGACGTAGACGAAGCGCGACCACGAGAAGCCGGCGCCGGTCCCGAGGGCCGCGCCGACGGCGGCCAGGACGAACCAGACGATGCCGTAGTTGCCGGTGAGCGAGAGGGCGCCGAGCGGCAGCGTGAGCGCCCGGGGGTGCGGCCAGCGCGTGGCGATGGTCGCAGAGACGGCACGATCGCGCGCTTCGAGGCGCTGCAGCAGGGCGTCGGGTGGCGTAGGGCTGATCGGCATCGGGGACCGCCGTTCAGTATACTATCGGCCTTGTTCGTCCCCGCCCACGAGGACAGGTCGCCATGCCCGAACAGCCGCCCCGCACGAGCGTCATCGTCACCGCTCTCGGCCCCGACGACCACGGCCTGCTCGCCGCCGTGGCGACCACCGTCGCCGCCTGCAACGCCAACGTCGACGACGTCAGCCAGACGGTCACCGGCGGCATGTTCACCATGATCATGTTCGTCTCGTTCGCCGGCGGCGAGACCAGCCTCGCCGACCTGCAGGAGGCGCTCAGTGCGACCGGCGACAGGGTGGGCCTGCAGATCACCGTGCAGCACGAGGACATCTTCCGCTTCATGCACCGCGTCTAGCCGGGGGCACGATGGTCTTCATCACCACCGAAGAGATCCTCGAGACCGTCCGCATGATCCAGGACGAGAACCTCGACGTGCGCGCCGTGACGATGGGCATCTCGCTCTCCGACTGCGCCTCGCGCGACGTGGGCCGCGTTTGCGAGCGCGTCCACGACAAGATCCTGGCCCGCGCCGGCCGCCTGGTGCCGGTGGCCCTCGAGATCCAGGAGAAGTACGGCGTGCCGATCGTCAATCGGCGCGTGTCGGTCACGCCGATCGCCGACGTCGTGGCCGCCGGTGAGCCGGCGGCCTACGTCGACGTCGCTCACGCCCTCGACGCGGCCGCCGCCGAGATCGGCATCGACTTCGTCGGCGGCTTCTCGGCCCTCGTGCAGAAGGGCGCCACCCGCCACGACGCCGCCCTGATCGAGGCCATCCCGCAGGCTATCGCCGAGACCCGCCGCGTGTGCTCGTCGGTCAACGTCGCCTCCACCCGCGCCGGCATCAACATGGACGCCGTGACGCGCATGGCCGACGTGCTGCTCGACGTCTCGCGGCGCACGGCGGC
>DATIYD010000234.1:0-5250 GCA_035517975.1 Thermoleophilia bacterium
TCTGCGATGCCCTCCCGTCGCGCCCCTCGCCGCAGGGCGACGGTGTCGCTCGCGCGAGCCTGGCGGCGGACGACGCGAGCGCCGGTGCGCCACGCTCGGGCGGAGCCTCGACTTTGCAGGGTTTACGGCCGCCGGAAAGAATGCTAGCGGGAACCGGTCTCGAGACAGGAGCATGACCCATGGCTCAGGTTCTGGCTTTCGCAAACCAGAAGGGTGGCGTAGCCAAGACGACCTCCACCGTCAATCTCGGCGTTGCGCTCGTCGAGATGGGCAAGCGCGTGCTGGCCGTCGACATGGACCCGCAGGGCAACCTGACCATGAGCCAGGGCATCGACCCCGAGAATCTCGAGAAGAGCATGTACGACGTGCTCGTCCATCGCCTGCCGATCGAAGACGTGATCGTGAGCAACGAGATCGACGTGGCAGCCTCGACCATCGATCTCGCCGGCGCGGAGATGGCGCTTTCGACGCAGATCGGGCGTGAGCGCGCGCTCGAGAAGGCGCTGAAGCCGATCCACAAGCGCTACGACTTCGTGCTCATCGACACGCCGCCGTCGCTCGGTCTGCTCACGATCAACGCCCTCGCTGCTTCCGATGGCGTGATCGTGCCGGTGCAGTGCGAGTATCTCTCGCTGCGCGGCCTGCTCCAGCTCGAGCGCACGCTCGAGATGATCCGCGAGAACATCAATCCCAAGGTGAAGATCAGGGGCATCCTGCCGACCCTGTTCGACGCGCGCACCCTGCACGGCCGCGAGGCCGTCGAGATCCTGAAGGAGAACTTCGGGCCGCTCGTCTTCGACACCGTCGTGCGCAAGACGATCAAGTTCGCCGAGGCGCCCGTGCAGGGCTCCTCGGTGCTGAAGTACGATCCCAGGGGCAAGGGTGCCGAGGCGTACCGCAGCCTCGCTCGGGAGGTGCTGAATGGCAAATCGGCCTAGCATGCGCGACGGGCTCTCCGAGCTCTTCCGCCGCACCGACGCCGGTGGCGATGGCCCCCCCGCCGGGGCCGGCGCCGACGACGAGATCGTGAGCGGCAGGGCCTACGTCACGACCATCAAGGTCGTGGGCGTCGGCGGCGGCGGCACGAACGCCGTCAACCGTATGGTCGATTCGGGCATCCGCGGGGTCGAGTTCATCGCCGTCAACACCGACTCGCAGGCTCTTCAGGCCTGCGACGCCGACGTCAAGATCCATGTCGGCCAGGAGATCACGCACGGACTGGGCGGCGGGGCCGTGCCCGAGGTCGGCCGGCAGGCCGTCGAGGTCTCGCGCGACCAGATCAAGCAGGCCCTGAAGGGCGCCGACATGGTGTTCGTCACGGCCGGCGAGGGCGGCGGCACCGGCACCGGCGCGGCGCCGGTCATCGCGTCCGTCGCGCGCGAGCTGGGCGCGCTGACCGTCGCCATCGTCACGAGGCCGTTCTCGTTCGAGGGCCGCAAACGCGAGGCCCAGGCGCAGGCCGGCATCGAAGAGCTCAGGTCGGCGGTCGACACCGTCATCGTCATCCCCAACGACCGCCTCCTGCAGGTCGTCGACCGCACCACCACCATCGTCGAGGCGTTTCGCACCGTCGACGACATCCTGCGCCAGGGCGTGCAGGGCATCTGCGACCTCATCACCGTGCCCGGGCTGATCAACCTCGATTTCGCCGACGTGCGCACCATCATGAAAGAGGCCGGCACCGCGCTCATGGGCATCGGCAGCGCCAAGGGAGAGGCGCGCGCCAACGAGGCGGCCCGCCTGGCCGTGAGCTCGCCGCTGCTCGAGACCTCGATCAGCGGCGCGCGCGGCATCCTGCTCAACATCACGGGTGGCAGCGACCTTTCCCTGTACGAGGTCAACGAGGCCGCCGGCGAGATCGCCCTCGCTGCCGACGACGACGCCAACATCATCTTCGGCGCCGTGGTCGACGAGCGCCTCGAAGGCCAGATGACCGTCACGGTGATCGCCACGGGGTTCGGCGCCGAAGCGCTGCAAAAGCCACGTCCCGCGTCGGCGGCGACCAGCTCGCGCAGCACGCCCGCCCCCGAGCCCGAGGGCACTCCCTTCGAGCGGCCGCCGAGCTTCGACACCGCCGATCTCGACATCCCGCCGTTCATCCGGCAGAACGACGAGTGAGCGCGTCTGCATGACGCGCTGCCGGAGGCTTGCCGGGTGACGGGGACCGACGCGCGTGCCACGGCCGCAGGCCCGCTCGACGGGCTCTGTGTCGACCTCGACGTGTTCGACGGACCGTTCGACCTGCTGGTCACGCTGATCCTGCGCGACGAGGTCGACCTCTGGGAGATCCGTGTCTCGCGGATCGTCGCCGAGTACATCCTGCGGCTGGCCGAGTCCGACGAGTTCGACCTCGAGGCGACCTCGCACTTCATCGTGCTGGTGGCGGCGCTGCTCGAGATGAAGTCACGCCGCCTGCTCGACGCCGGCAGCCCGTTCGTCGACGAGCTCGCCGAGCTCGGCGAAGAGGCAGCCGGCGAGGAGCTGCTCGAGACCCTGCTGCGCTTCGCCCGCTTCAAGGGCGCCGCCGGCCGGCTCTCACGGCTGTTCGCCGACAACGCCGGCCGCCTGTACCGCACCGCGCCCGTGCCCGAACGCTTCCTGCGCACGGCGCAGACCGGCGAGGCCCTGCCGGCCGCCGCTCTGTCGCGCGCCCTCGGCGTGCTGCTCGCCGAGCCGCCGGCGCCCGATGTGCGCCATATCACCGACATCGCCGTGACCCTCGTGGCCGAGCTGCGGCGGCTGCGCGACCTGCTGGCCGCCGACGAGAGCTTCACGTTCTCGGCGGTGGCGCCGCGTGACCGCCTCGAGAAGGCCGTCACGTTCTTCGCCCTGCTCGAGCTGCACAACCGTGGCGAGGTGAGCCTGCGCCAGCCGCGGCCGTTCGCCGAGATCACGGTCACGCGCGCCGCGCCCCGGCCGCCGGCGAGCGCGCCGGCCGTCGACGGGCTCGCGGCCGTGGGGTAGGTGGGGTAGGATGCTCCACGAACGCCCCTGATCGAATCCCCCGAACCCCGAGTCTTCATGGACGACATCGCCCGCCGCCTCGAGGCGGTGATCTACATCTCTCCGCGACCCGTCGCCGTCGCCGATCTCGCCGCCGCCTGCGACGAGACCGAAGAGCGCGTGACCGCGGGGCTTCGCGCGCTCGCGGGCGAGTTCGCCGGCGGCCGCCACGGGCTCGAGCTCGCCGAGGTCGCCGGCGGCTTCGCCTTTCGCGTCGCCCGCGACTGCGAGGAGCCGGTCGAGCGCTTCGCCGGCGCGCGGCGGCCCGACGATCTCTCGCCGGCGCTGCTCGAGACGCTGGCCGTGGTCGCCTACCTGCAGCCGACGACCCGTGCCGAGGTGGCGCAGATCCGTGGTGTCTCCTCGGAGTGGGCCTTGAGCTCGCTCGTCGAGCGCGGCCTGGTCGAGGAGCGCGGCCGCGCCGACGCGCCGGGAGCGCCCATCCTGTACGCCACGAGCGAGCGCTTTCTGCAGCTCTTCGGGCTACGCGGCCTGACCGACCTCGACGACCTCGAGTCGTTCGCGCTTTCAGCCACCGAGACCGACGAGCTGCGCGCCCGCCTGCTGTCGAACGCCGAGAGGAGACGGCCGTGAGCGACGCTCGCGACGATCAGCCGACAGGCCGCGAGCAGGGTCCCGCGGACGACCAGCCGAAGGGTCGGGAGCAGCCTGCGGCCGGTGACCAGCCGAAGGGCCAGGAGCAGCGTCCGGCCGGCGATGCCCCCGCGTCCCCCGGCCGCGGTCGCCGGCGTGGCGGCCGGGGCCGCGATCGCGGGCAGCGCGGTGGACGCGGCGAGGGCGGTCGCGGTGAGCAGCGCGGCCGGCGCGGCGATGGCGGCGAGCGTGGCGGCGGCGGCCAGCGCGGCGGCGGCGGCGAGCGTGGCGATGGCGGCGAGCGCGAAGAGCAGCGCGACGAGGCGACCCTCGTGACCTACCTGGCACGCTCGGGGGTCGGATCGAGACGGCGCTGCGACGAAGTCATCCGCGAGGGCAGAGTGACGGTCGACGGCGTCGCCGTGACTTTCCCGCGCGAGAAGCTCGGCGAACAGGCCGAGGTCGCCGTCGACGGCGAGGTCGTGACGCCGCGCGAGTATCGCTACGTGCTCGTGAACAAGCCGCGGGGAGTCGCCTCGACGCGCTACGACCCGCACGCGGAGCGTGTCCTCGTCGACCTCGTGCCGGACGGGCGGCTGTTGTTCCCGGTGGGGCGGCTCGACGTGGACACGACCGGCCTGATCATCCTGACCAACGACGGCGTGCTCGCGAACCGGCTCATGCATCCCCGCTACGGCGTCAGCAAGACCTACAGCGCCCGGGTGCGCGGCCACGCCGGCAAGCGCGCGCTGGCCGAGCTGCGTGCCGGCATCGAGCTCGAGGACGGTCCGACCGCGCCTGCCGAGGCCCGCGTCGAGAAACAGAGTAATCGCAGCACGCTCGTCGAGCTGACCATCCACGAGGGTCGCAAGCACCAGGTGCGTCGCATGCTGGCCGCCGTGGGGCTGCCCGTCGAGGAGCTCCACCGGCGTCGATACGGGCCGCTGTCCGACAAGAACCTGAAGATCGGCGCTTGGCGGGGCCTGTCGGGCGACGAGGTCGAGGCCCTGCGGCGCGTCTCCGAAGAAGTCGAGCGCAGTCTGGTCGGCGACGACCCGGGCGAAGCGGTCGAGCTGGCCGGGCCGGCGACCGCGCCCGACGCCGACCTGGCTCCCGAAGCCGACGAGCCCTCGACGCGGGCCGAAACCGACGAGCCCTCTACGCCCGAAGCCGGCGTGCCGCCGACCGACGAGCCCTCGACGCCGGAGGCCGACGTGCCGCCGGCCGACGAGCCCACGGACGAGGGTCATCCGGTATAATCGCTGTCCGCCGTACGCGCGCGACCGGAGGCCCCGTGACCGACGATCAGAGCACAAGGTTGATTGCCCTCCGTGGGGCGACGACCGTCGACGCCGACTCCGAGGGCGACATCAAGGCGCGCACTGAGGAGTTGCTGACCCAGCTGCTCGACCGAAACGCCCTCGCCGTCGACGACATCGTCAGCATCCTGTTCACCTCCACACCGGACCTGCGCTCCGACTTCCCGGCCGCCGCGGCCCGCTCACTCGGTCTTTCTCACACGCCGTTGCTCTGCGCCCAGGAGATCCCGGTCGAGGGCGCCGTCGCGCGCTGCATCCGCGTGCTGATCCATTGCTACGGGCGGGCGCACGAGCAGCGCCATCACGTGTACCTCCACGAGGCCCGTCAGCTGCG
>DATIYD010000235.1:0-5227 GCA_035517975.1 Thermoleophilia bacterium
CGCTCCTCACGCCGCGCGCCGAGGTCACCGTCGAGACCAACCCCGACGACGTCACGACGGGCTTCGCGGCCTGGGCGGCCGCGCGCCGGCTGCGCGTCTCGCTCGGCGTGCAGAGCTTCGACGCCGGCCTGCGCGCGGCCCTGGGGCGCCGCGGCACGGCCGACCCGGCGATCGCCTTTCGCCGCTTGCGCGAAGCAGGTGTCGGCGCCGCCGCGCCGCGGCGGCCCCGAGCCACCGCCGGGCGGCCGGTCGGCGCTCCGCAGCAACGCCCCGGCGCCCCTGGGTTGGGCATCGATCTGATCTTCGGCCTGCCGGGCCAGAGCGCTGCCGACCTCGAGGTCGAGCTCGCCGCCGTGGCCGCCCTCTCGCCCGATCACGTCTCCTGGTATGAGCTCGGCGTCGTGCCGGGATCGGTGCTCGCCGCCAGGGTCGCGCTGACCGACGCCGGCCGCCTGGGGTGGGAGGCTCCGGAGCTGCCCGACGGCGAGACCGTCGCGGCCATGTACCGGGACCTCGTGCGTGGCCTGGGCCGGCTCGGTTATGCATGGTACGAGGTGAGCAACTTCGCCCGGCCGGGCTGTCGCTGCTGCCACAACAGCGCGATCTGGCGCGGGCGCGACTACCTCGGCATCGGTCCCGGCGCCGTGGGCACCGTGGCCGGGGTACGCCGGCGCAACGACGCCGACCTCGATGCCTGGCTCGCTGCCCTCGAGGGCGGTCGCGAGCCGCCACGCGAACGCGAGGCGCTCTCCGACGAGGCGCGCGCCCGCGAGCGCCTGCTGCTGGCCGCCCGCACCGGCGCCGCGGTGCCGCTCGCGGCAGTCGAGGCCGCGATCGA
This sequence comes from Thermoleophilia bacterium, assembly GCA_035517975.1. Lineage (GTDB taxonomy): Bacteria > Actinomycetota > Thermoleophilia > UBA2241 > UBA2241 > Bog-752. The sequence continues at coordinate 839 of DATIYD010000235.1, forward strand.
CGAGGCGGCGCTGCCGTCGCTCGCCGCCGCTGGATTGGTCTCGCTCTCAGGTGGTACACTCCGGGTGACGCGAAAGGGGCGGTACGTGGCCAACGGGGTCTGCGTGCGCCTGTTTCGCGATTCTTCGTTTCTGGAGGCATGAGTGGCTCTGACGCCCAGACAGGAGCTCGTCCTGGGAGCGGTGGTCGAGGAGTTCATCGCCTCGGGCTCGCCGGTCGGGTCGAAGCTCCTGTTCGAGTCGCACACGTTCGGCATCGCGTCCTCGACCATCCGCAACGACCTGGCGGCGCTCGAGGATCTCGGCCTGCTCGACCATCCGCACACCTCGGCCGGCCGCGTGCCCACCGACGCCGGCTACCGGTACTACGTCGACGCCATCGTCAAGGAGCACCACGACACGCGTGCCCTGTCCCTCGATCCGGCCGGCGTGCGCAGCGAGATCGACGACGCCCTCGAGGAGACCGCCGAGGCCCTGTCGCGGGCGACCGAGCTGCTGGCCATCGTCTCGGCGCCCTCGCTCTCGACGACCGCCATCCGCCATATCGAGGTGCTCACGCTGCAGCCTCACGTCGTGATGGTCGTCGTGATCACCAGCACCGGCCACGTCACCAAGCGCGTCTTCCGCGTCGAGCGCCCCATCGACGAGGGTCTCGCCGACTTCGCCCGCGTCTATCTGAACGAGCGCCTGACCGGCAAGCAGATCGGCACGCGTGCCATCGACGCCGCCTTCCTGAGCAACGAGCTGGGCGCGTCGGAGCGTGACTTTCTGGCGGCCCTGCGGCCCGCATTCGAGCTCGTGATCGAGCACGACGCCGGCAGCCTGTACCTGGGCGGCACGGCGCGCCTGCTCGAGCGCCTGAGCGAAGCCGGCGCGGGCCACCTGAACGACGTCGTGGCGCGGCTCGAGGAGCGCTACAACCTGCTGCAGCTCCTCTCCGAGGCGCTGCGCGGTCCCGATCTGTACCTGCGCATCGGCCGCGAGATGAGCGACCCCTCGCTGCAGGCGTGCTCGCTCGTGGCGGCGGGCTACGGTGTCGCCAACCGCAATCTCGGCGCCGTGAGCGTGCTCGGCCCCACCCGCATGGACTATCAGACCGCGATCGCCGCCGTGCGCGGCGCCGCGGTCACCCTCAGTGCGCTGCTCGAAGAGACCTGGTAGATGAAGCGCGACTACTACGATGTGCTCGGTGTGGCTCGCGACGCCGACGACGGCGAGATCAAGAAGGCCTTCCGCAAGCTGGCGCGCCAGTTCCACCCCGACGTGAACCCCGACGACCCCGAGGCCGAGAGCCGCTTCAAGGAGCTCGCCGAGGCCTACGAGGTGCTCTCCAACGACCAGACGAGGGCGGCCTACGATCGCTACGGCTTCGACGGCCTGCGCGGCCAGGCGGTGCCCGACTTCTCGCAGTTCGGCTTCGCCGATCTGTTCGACGTCTTCTTTGGCGGCGACCCGTTCGGCTCGGTGCTGCGCGGCGCCGGCGCGGGCGACCCCTGGGGCGCCTCGGCCATGGCCGGCGCGCCGCGCGGCGACGACGTCGAGGTCGAGCTCGAGCTCGACCTGATCGAGGCGGTCTTCGGCACCACGCGCGAGGTCGAGATCCGCACCGACGTGCCCTGCGAGACCTGTCAGGGCAGCGGCGCCAAGCCCGGCACCGGGCGCGAGAGCTGCCCGCAGTGCCACGGCACCGGTCGCATGCGCGAGGTCAGCTCGCTGGGCGGGTTCGGCCAGTTCGTCCGCACCAGCACGTGCAGCCTCTGCCGCGGGCAGGGGACCATCGTGCGCGAGCCGTGCGAGAGCTGCCGCGGCACCGGCCGCCGGCGGGCGCCGCGCACGGTCACGGTCCAGGTGCCGGCCGGTATCGACCACGGCCAACGCCTGCGCCTCACCGGCGAGGGCGGCGCCGGCGGTCCCGGGGCTCGCCCCGGCGACCTCTACGTGCTGGCCCGGGTGCGGCCCGACAGCCGCTTCGCGCGTGACGGCGACGATCTCGTCTACCGGCTCGACCTCACCATGGTCGACGCCGCGCTGGGCAGCAAGGCGATCGTGCCGGCGCTCGACGGCGACATCGAGCTCAAGCTGCCGGCCGGCAGCCAGCCGGGCGACGTCAAGGTGTTCCGCAACCGTGGCGTGCCCGTGCTGCAGGGCTACGGCCGCGGCGACCTGCGCGTGGTGCTGAACGTCACCGTGCCGCGCCACCTGGGCGACGAGCAGCGCGAACTGCTGCAGCGCTTCGAGGAGCTGTCGACCGACAAGAACTACCAGCCCGACGAAGGCTTCCTCGACAAGTTGCGTGCCGCCTTCAGGCAGTGACGGGCGCCTCGTTCAAACGCTGCACGCTCGAGATCGCCGCCGACCGCTACGACGAGGCGGTGGCGGCCGTGCTCGACCTCGGGGTCGTGGGCTGGCAGGAGCGCCTGCCGGTGCTCACCTTCTGGCTCACCGACGACGCCTACGCGGCGGCGCAGCGCAGCGGCGCCGTCGCCGCTCTGCGCGAGCTCGGCCACCTCTTCGTAGAGCCCGAGGCCAGCGGCTGGGAGGACCAGTGGCGTCGCTTCCACCATCCGGTCACCGCCGGCGGGGTGACGGTGCGCCCGCCCTGGGCGGAGCCGCGACCCGGCACCCTCGACGTGATCATCGACATCGGCATGGCTTTCGGCACCGGCTCGCACACCACCACGCGCCAGGCCCTCAGCGCGCTGGCCGGCCTGCCGCCGGCCTCGCTGCTCGACGCCGGCACCGGCACGGGCGTGCTCGCCCTGGCCGCCATGCGCCTCGGCTTCGCGCCGGTGTTCGCCTGCGACAACGATGCCGCCGCGCTCGTGATCGCCGAAGAGAACGCACGGCGCAACGGGCTGCGTCCGCTCCTGTTCGGGGCCGACGTCACGACCGCCGACCTCGAGCTGCCCCAGGCCGACATCGTCGTCGCCAACATCGCGCTGGGGCCCATCACGGCGCTCGGCACGCGGTACGCGACGGCGCTGGCCGCCGGGCAGGCGTATCCGCGCATCGTCGTGCTCGCCGGCCTGCTCGACGAGCAGGTGGCGCCGGCGCTGGCCGCCTTTGCCGGTTACCGTGAGGAGCGGGTCGAGCTCGAGGGCGAGTGGGCCTGCGTGGTGCTCGAGGCCGTCCCGTGAGCGGCGCTCGCGGCGCCGACGCTCGCGGCGACGGCGCGGATACAGGCGCGGGCACGGGCGCCCGCGCGAGCACGAACGCAGGCGCGGGCACCCACGCAGGCGCGGGCGCCGACCTCGGCAGCAGCCGCGCTGTCGGACGCGGCCGGATCGATCGACCTCTGCGCGTGCACGCCGCCTTCGCCGGCTGCAAGGTGAGCCAGGCCGACAGCGAGGCCGTGCTGGCCAGCCTGGCGCGCCGCGGCTGCCGGCCGGTCGCCGATCCCGCCCAGGCCGACGTGCAGGTGGTGCTCACCTGCGGTGTGACCGGCGAGGCCGAGCGTTCGTCGCGCCAGCTTGCGCGCCGTCTGGCGGTCCACGGCCGGCCCGTGGTCGTCGCGGGCTGCGCGGCGGCGCTGCGCCCCGAGCAGTTCGCCGGGCCCGACCTCTGTGTGGCCGGCCCCGGTGAGGGCGTCGCTGCAGACCCGGAGGCCGTGGCCGCCTGCGTGCTCGAGACGGCCGGCTCGCGCGGCCTTGTGCCGGCCGCGCCGGCCGCGCCGGCCGCGGCTGTATCTCAGGCCGCAGTGGCAGCGCCGGCCGGTGCCGCCGCGCGCACTCGCACCCGTTTCACGCTGAAGGCGCAGGACGGGTGTGCCGGGAGCTGCTCGTACTGCGCCGTGCGCCTGGTTCGCGGCCGGCCCTGGAGCCTCGCCGCCGGCGAGGCGGTCGAGCAGGCCCGAGCCGCTCTCGCGGCCGGCTGCGGCGAGATCGTGCTCTCCGGCATCGACGTCGGCGCCTACCGCGACGCGGCGAGCGGCGACGACCTCGCCGGTCTGGTCCGCCGCCTCGTGAAGCTGCCCGCGCTGCGCCGACTGCGCCTGTCGTCGATCGAGCCTCGTCACCTCACCGCCGACCTGATCGAGGCGATCGCTGAGCCGCTGGTCGCCCGCCACCTGCACGTGCCGCTGCAGTCGGCCGACGACGGTGTGCTTGCGGTCATGGGTCGTCCCTACACCTGGGAGGACTACCGCGCCGCCGTCGAAGCGGCCCGTCGCCGGCTGCCCGGACTGGCCCTGTCGACCGATCTGATCGTGGGGTTTCCGGCCGAAGACGAGGCCGCCTTCGAGCGCTCGCTCGCGGCCGTGGCCGATGGCCTCTTCTCCCGCGTGCACGTCTTCTCGTACTCGCCGCGCGCCGGCACCGCGGCGGCGGAGCTTCGCCCGTTACCGCCGGCCACGGTGAAGCGGCGTGCCCGGCTCGCCCGTGAGGCGGCGGGGG
>DATIYD010000236.1:0-9493 GCA_035517975.1 Thermoleophilia bacterium
CGGCAGCGCGCTCGGGGCTGATGCCGGCGATCCCGGTATCGCGCTCGGGGCCGACGCCGGCGATCTCGGCACCGCGCCCGGCGCCGACGTCGGCGACCCCGGTATCGCGCTTGTCGCCGGCGCCGGCGACCTCGGCACGACGCCGGTCCTCGAGGCGCCGGGCGACGATTTGAGCCCCGAGGCCGAGGTGTGGGGCGCGCTCGTGCTCGGCGTGCGCGACTACGTGGCAAAGAGCGGCTTTGGGCAGGTCCTGCTCGGCCTGTCGGGCGGCATCGACTCGGCGCTCGTCGCCGCCGTGGCGGCCGAGGCGCTCGGCCCCGAGAACGTGCTCGCCGTGCTCATGCCCTCGCCCTTCTCCAGCGCCGGCAGCGTGAGCGACGCCCAGGAGCTGGCCGACGGCCTCGGCATCCGCACGGTGACGCTGCCCATCGCCGACCTGGCGACGGCCGGCGCCACCTGCGTCGTCAACATGGCGGCCTCGCCCTTCAGCATCGGCAAGCAGCGCCATCGCGAGGACATGATCGGCGCCACCGCCCGCAAGTACGGCGTGCCGGTCCTCTACGTCAATCAGGTGGGCGGCGCCGACGAGCTCGTCTTCGACGGACGCAGCTGCGCCTTTCGCGGCGACGGCTCCGTCGCGGCGCGGGCGGCCGCCTTCGCCTCCGACCTGCTGCTCGTCGATCTCGATGAGCTGACCGGCGCTGAGGCGCCGGGATCGTCGCCCGATCTCGGCCCCGAGGCCGAGGTGTGGGGCGCGCTCGTGCTCGGCGTGCGGGACTACGTCGCAAAGAGCGGCTTTCGACAGGTCCTGCTCGGCCTGTCGGGCGGCATCGACTCGGCGCTCGTCGCCGCCGTCGCCGCCGAGGCGCTCGGGCCCGAGAACGTGCTCGCCGTGCTCATGCCCTCGCCGTTCTCGAGCGCCGGCAGCGTGAGCGATGCGCAGGACCTGGCCGACGCCCTCGCCATCCGCACGGTGACGCTGCCCATCGCCGATCTCATGGCCGCTTTCGAGACGGCGCTGGCGCCCGTCTTCGCCGGCCGGCCGGCCGGCGTCACCGAGGAGAACGTGCAGGCCCGCATCCGCGGCAACCTGCTCATGGCGCTCTCCAACAAGTTCGACTCGCTCCTGCTCACCACGGGCAACAAGTCGGAGCTCGCGGTGGGCTACTGCACGATCTACGGCGACATGTCGGGCGGTCTCGCGGTCATCTCGGACGTGCCCAAGACGATGGTCTACGCGGTGGCTCGCCACCTGAACGAGTGGCGCGGCCGTGAGGTGATCCCCCGGGCGATCCTCGAGAAGGCGCCCTCGGCCGAGCTGCGTCCCGACCAGACCGACCAGGACAGCCTGCCGCCCTACGACGTGCTCGACGGCATCCTCGCCCTGCTGATCGAGGAACATCTCGGCGCCGGTGAGATCGAGGCCCGGGGCTATGAGCGCGCCACGGTCGAACGGGTCGTGCGCCTGGTCGCCGCCAACGAGTTCAAGCGCAAGCAGGCGGCGCCGGGCCTGAAGGTCACCGACCGCGCCTTCGGCATGGGCTGGCGCATGCCGATCGCCACCGTGCCGCGCGGACGCCGCTCCGGCTGACCGGCAGCGAGCGCCGGACGCTTTCTCGACCTCTGCTTGACGGTGAGGATCCCGCGACTTGCCACGTTTCCGACGGGTGTCGCCGCGAAAGGATGACCGGGTAAGCGACAGTCACGGGGAGGAGCCGATGACCCCCGACGACGCCTGGCCGGCGCTCTCCTACGAGGAGTGGGCGCCCACCCTGAAGACCCTGCACCTCCACGCGCAGATGCTGGGCAAGCTCAAGCTGGCGCTCCATCCGCCGCTGCCCGAGTGGCTGCACGCCGGGCTCACGCTCGACGCGCGCGGCGTGTCGACCGGCCCGCTGGCCGGCGACGGGCGTGTCGTCGACGCCGGCATCGACCTCTTCGACGGCGTGCTCTGGGTGCGCGCTGCCGACCGCACGGCGGTCATCGCGTTGACCGGCGGGCGCCCCGTCGCCGAGGTGTGGCGTGCGTTCGGCCAGGCGCTCCGCGACCTCGGCGTGGCGGCCGATCTCTGGGACAAGCCCCAGGAGATGCCCGACGAGACGACACCCCTGCCCGCCAACGAGCACGACCGCACGGTCGATCTCGCCCACGCGCGCCGCCTGTACCGTGTCCTTGCCACAGTGCACGGGCTCTTCGACCAGTTTCGCGCGCCGTTCTTCGGTCGCACCGGCGTGCAGCTCTGGTGGGGGGCGTTCGACCTGGCCGTGCTGCTCTTCAGCGGCGCGCAGGTGACGGCGCCCGACGACCGTGGCTACATCATGCGCTACGACCTCGATGCGCAGCACCTGAACGCCGGCTTCTGGCCCGGCAACGACGCCGCCCCGCAGGCCGTCTTCTATGCCTACATCCACCCGCGGCCGGACGGCTGTGCCACGGCCGCCATCGAGCCTCCGGGGGCGGGCTGGGTCGAGGCTCTGGGTCAGTGGGTGCTGTCCTACGACGACGCTCGCCGCAGTGGCGACCCCGCCGCGGCCGTGCTCGGTTTTCTGCGCAGCGCATACCGGGTCGCGCTCACGATCGGAGGCTGGGACGAGGCGGCTCAGCGGTACGAGGCGCCGCCCCCTCCGCCCCGCGCGTAGGCCTGCTCAGGCGCTCGGGTTGGGCGCGAGCGCGTCGGGTGCGAGCGCGTCGGGCGCGAGCGCGTCGGGCGCCAGAGCCTCGGGCGCGAACGAGCACTCGACGCGGTTCTGGCCGCGGCGTTTTGCGAGGTAGAGGCCCTTGTCGGCCGCGGCCACGAGCTGCTCGGGCGTGAGTGGCTCGTCGGCGATGCACGACACGCCGATGCTCACGGTGACGCCCTGCGGCAGCGGCGGCGAGACGATGGTGCGACAGCGTTCGGCGATCGACGCGCGCAGGCGTTCGGCCGTCGCCAGGGCCCCTTCAGCGCGGAGCCGTTCGAGTCGGCCGCTCTGGGCGTCGTGGGCGCCGTCGCCGAGCCTGTCGCCGGAGGTCGCACCTTCGTCGTCGCTCTCGGCCCTGAGGGCCGTGTTCGGCAGCAGCGCCGCGAACTCGTCGCCGCCGTACCGGCAGACGACGTCGATATCGGCCCGCAGGGTGTCGCGCAACACGCGCGCGATGGCCACCAGGGCCGCGTCGCCGGCCTGATGGCCGTAGGTGTCGTTGAACTGCTTGAAGTCGTCGACGTCGAACATGAGCAGCGAGAGCGGGGTGTGGTAACGGCGGAAGCGGGCCACCTCTTCACGCAAGCGATTGCTCAGGTGGCGGTAGTTGAAGAGGCCCGTCAGGCCGTCGGTCAGCGCCTGGAGCTGCACCGCCTGATAGGCGCGCCCTGCGTGCAGCGCGGCGGCCGCGTGCTCGCCCAGGCCGCGCGCCAGGTCGAGCTCGTACGGCGTGAACTCGCGCTCGGTCGACTTCTCGACCAGCAGCAGCTCGCCGAGGACCTCGTTGCCGAACACGAGCGGCACGTGCAGGTGGGTGAGCTCGCCCACGGCGTGCATGGCCCGGCGCACGCTCTCGGGGACCTCGGGGTCGGTGTCGCGCTCGAGCACGATCTCGCGGCGCTCCACGGCCAGCCGGTCACCCGAGCGCTCGACGAGGGGGATGGCGATGTTCTCGGGCTCGAGCTGGATGAAGCCGTACGAGGTGCGGGGCACGAGGGCGTGCTCGGCCCGCAGGTACTCGTAGATGGCGCAGCCCGGCACGTTCAGGGCTCCGGCCGCCGTCTGGGCCATGACGGTGAGGGTCTCGTCGAGCCCCACCGTCGAGGTCAGCGCCCGGCTCACCTCGAGGAGCGACTGCATCGAGCGGTTCTGCTGGTCGAGGGCCTCGAACAGGTCGGCGTTGCGGATGGCGATCGCGGCCAGCACGGCGACCTGCGAGAAGAGCTGCTTCTCGTCGTCGGTGAACCGCCGGCAGGAGCGCGTCTCGACGAGGCCCAGCACGCCGATGATCTTGCCGTCGAACTCGAGCGGTGAGTCGAGGGTGGACTTCTCGCTCCACCGGTCCATCTCGCGGGCCTCGGCCTCGGGCAGGTCGGGGTCGTCGCGATGGACCTCGACCATCTTGCCTTCGTGGACCGTGGGCAGGAAGCTGGGCCGCACGTCGGGGTGGAACGGCTCGCCGGTGACCTCCTGGCTGACCTGGTGGTGGGGCTCGCAGATCCAGGGTGCGTCGCCGCGATCGAGCTCGAGGTCCCAGAAGGCGAGGTAGGTGAGGAGGTCGTTCGCGGCGTCGTAGCGGTGGATGTCGCACGAGTACACGCCGAAGGCCTCGCCCACCTGGCGGGCGATCTTGGTCATGACGTCGCGGACCTCGAGCGACGACGCGATGGTCGCGCCGATCTCGGCGATGATCGCCTGGCCGTCTTTCATGCCTGCACCACCTCGAGCACGTCGCGCCCCCCTGCCCCGGTGCCGTTGGTTGCGAAGCCGCCGCGGCAACAGTGTCCGGCACGAGTAGATATCGGAGTGCGAAACGGCGGACTTGACCAAGAAACCAGGATCACGGCAACTCTCCGCCCGCGCCTGGGCGAAGTCAAGGGCGCGGACGCGCCTCCGATGGGCCTCTGGTAAGCTCGGCGCCATGGTCGACGGCGTCACACCGTGAGCCTGCTGCGGCGCACTGCCGGTCGGGCCCGAGGCCCCGCTTCCGGTCCCTGGACGCCCCTGCCGCGGCCGCTCGCCGGCTGCCGCCTCGCCCTCGTGGCGAGCTCGGTCTGCGCCGCGCCGCGTGGTGGGGGTTTCGACCGCGGGGTGACCGTGGGCGACCCCACGTGGCGCGAGGTGCCCGGTGACGTGGCGACCGACGCTCTGCGCACCGCCTCGCACGACGGCGCCGACGCGAGCGCCGCCAATCTCGACCGCAACCTCGCCATGGCGCTCGACCGCTTGCGCGAGGCGGTGACCGACGATCGCCTCGGCCGGCTCTCCGATCGCCATCTCGCCCTCGGCGGGGTGATGGCGGCGACCGACCGGGCCGTGCGCGGCCGGGCTTCCGCCGCGGTACGGATCCTGCTCGCCGACCAGGTCGACGCGGCTCTCCTCGTCCCCACCTGACCGCTCTGCAGCCGGTCCGTGGGACTGGTGGCCAGCGAGCTCGAACGCGCCGGCATCTCGACCGTCGCCCTGCAGCTCCTTCACCGGGCGGCGGCCGAGGCGCCGCCGCCGCGCGGCCTCTGGGTACCGTTCTGGCACGGCTACGCCCTCGGGTCGCCGCGCGATCCGGCCGCCCAGCGGGCGGTGCTCGAGGCCGCCTTTGCGATGCTCGAGGACCCGCGTGCGGGCGGCCCGGTCCTGCGCGACTTCGAGGCGTCCGTCTGAGACGGCACGCCGGCCCATCCGGCGCCGCGTCCAGGGGCCGTACGCGCCGCGGCGCGGCCCCCCGCACAGTTTCTCGCCCTCTGGTGCGGGGCATCGTGGTGCTGGAGCCGCGACAAGGAGGGAGCCATGGAGTCTCAGCCGCGACGCGTCGCGCGGGTGATCGAGCCGCAGCCCGTGGTCGAGGGCGCCGGCGTGCGCCTGCGGCGCAGCATCGCCGGATGGGCGCTCGACTATCTCGACCCGTTCCTGCTGTTCGACCACTTCGAGTCGGACGACCCCGATGACTACCTCGCCGGGTTTCCCCTGCACCCGCACCGTGGCATCGAGACGGTGACCTACATGCTGGCCGGCGAGGTCGACCACAAGGACACGATCGGCAACGCCGGTACGATCGGCCCCGGCGACGTGCAGTGGATGACGGCCGGCGGCGGCATCATGCACGAGGAGATGCCGCGCCCGCGCGAGGGCAAGATGGGCGGCTTCCAGCTCTGGGTCAACATGCCGGCGAAGCTCAAGATGTCGCGGCCGCGCTACCAGGAGATCGCGGCGGCCGGCATCCCGGTCGCCGAGCGCCCCGACGGCACGCGCGTGCGCGTCGTGGCCGGCGCGGCCGACGGCGTGCGCGGCCCGGTGACCGAGATCTATGCCGAGCCGGAGTACCTCGACGTCGAGCTCCCGGCCGGCGCCGGCTTCGTCCAGGAGATCCCCCGCGGCCACGCCGCCTTCGCCTACGTCTTTCGCGGCGAGGGTGAGTTCGGGGTGGCCGGCGACCTGGGCTATCGTGGCGATCTCGACGGCTCGCTCGTGCGCGCTCCGGGTCTCGTCGTCCTCGAGGACGGCGACGAGGTCCGGGTACGGGCCTACTCGCAGCCCGTGCGGTTCCTGCTCGTCTCGGGCGCGCCCCTGGGCGAGCCGATCGCGCGCTACGGCCCCTTCGTCATGAACACCCGTGCCGAGCTCCAGCAGGCTCTGGCCGACCTGCGCGACGGCACCTTCGTCTGGACGGAAGGTCGCGGCTGACGCACCGCCGCTACCCCGCCGGCGGAAGGTCGCGGCTGACGCACAACTGGTCCGCCGGCGGGAGCCCGTTGCGGACATGCGGCGCGGCCGGCGGCGCACGTGGCTCGCTCCGACCACGGCCGGGCCCGGCGCCCGGCCGCGCCTGCCGATGCCCCTCTGTGGGTAAGATCATGTTCGTCAGCGTTCACTACGAGGAGCACAGCATGGTCAAGAGGGTCCTCTTTCTTTCAAGCGCGAACAGCGTGCGTAGCCAGATGGCTGAGGGCTTTCTGCGCGCGCTGGCCGACGACGCCTTCGAGGCCTTCAGCGCCGGCTCGACGCCGCGCGAGGTCGATCCCCGGGCCGTCGCCGTCATGGCCGAGCGCGGCATCGATATCACCGGGCAGCACGCAAAAGGGCTGCACGAGTTCATGGGCAAGGCGCAGTTCGAGTTTCTCATCACCGTCTGTGACCGCTCCGAGAAGGCCTGCCCCATGTTTCCGGGCGTCGGCACGCGCGAGTACTGGCCGCTCGACGATCCGGCGGGCGGCGGCACGCCAGACGACGGGCTCGAGGCCTTCCGCGAGGCTCGTGACTACCTCGAGGCACGCGTGCGCCGCTTCCTGGTCGAGCGCCGCTACAAGCCGGTGGTCGAGTTGAACGGCGCCGTCGCCGGTCGCTAGGCGGCCCGACGGCCCACCAGGCCGCGCTCGACGATCACAGCATCGCGCGCATCGTGTCGTCACCCCTGCTCGTCGAGCTCGTTGTGCCACCGGGCACGCGTGCCGAGACGGGCCCGCAGCCGGAAGCGCACCGTCTTGCGCGCCCCAGTGAGCGCCGCGACGAGGCGCGCCAGGCCCTGCCGCACAGTCGCCGTCTGAGCGTCGCTCAGGCCGTAGCGGTCGATGCGCTCGGTGACCTGCTGCAGGGTCAGGCCGACGTCGTGGAAGAGACCCCAGTCGTCGGCGCAGAGCCCGGCGATGTAGCCGGCGTCGATCGCGCCCGGCATCTCGGTGTCGGTCACGGCGACGCCCTCGAGCAGCGTGACGACGTCGCGGATGTCCTTCTCGTTCAGCCTGAAGATCTGGAGCTTGGTCAGCAGCAGATCGGAGACCGAGACGGTGTAGGGGTCGCGGTCGAGCCGGCGGGCGAGCTCGATCTCGTGGTCCATGCGGAAGGTGTCGAGGAAGACGTCGACATGGTCGTCGTCGTGGGCCGGCGCGCCACCGGATCCGGCGTGCCGGCAGGCGCGCACGAAGCGCAGCTGGGTGTTGCCGGTCGCGGCCACGGCCGCGTAGTCCTCCTGAAACCCGAACCGGGCGAAGACGGCCGGCAGCCGCCGGGCCTCGCCGGAGCGCCCCACCATGTCGAGGTCGGAGTAGTCGCGCGCACACAGCTCGGCCGTGCGGCAGTGCTCGCGCACGGCCAGACCGCCGAGCAGACGCAGCGTGAGCCCAGCGGCGCTGGCCGCGTCGATCAGCTCGCGGGCCTCGTCGTGCATCGCGCCGCGCAGCCGGGCTGCCGGCTCGGTCGCGAAGAGCGGTTCGCCTGCCATCCCGCTTGTGTCACCAGCGGGGGCCCGCGACAAACGCCGGGGCCGTGAGCGTGGCGAACGAGCAGCAGTGGCGATGCCGCACAGAGCCCGAATCGCGGCGTCCGATCGCCGCGGCGGCGCTCCTCATCATCGCCGGCCAGACGTGGGTGGCCCACAGCCTCGCGCTGCGGCCGGTCTGGGTGTTCCCGGCGGTGGCCACGGCGCTGCTCGTCGCTTCGATCGCGGTCTACGAGACCTCGGAATCGCCCGGCATGCTCGCCCGTGTCCTGTCGTTCGTCCTCGTCACCGTGCTCGTCATCGCCAATGGGGCGAGTCTCGTGCTGCTCGTGCACGGTGTCTTCGTCGGCTCATCCCTCAGTCCGCCGGGTCTGCTCACCACCGGCGTCGCGCTCTGGGTCGCCGACGTGGCCGTCTTCGCCCTGATGTACTGGGAGGTCGACGGCGGCGGCGTCGAGTCTCGCGCCGCCGGGTACGAGGGTCGTTACCCCGACCTTGTGTTCCCCCAGCAGCAGGCCGACCAGCAGGGACTCGCGCCCGAGATCTGGAAGCCGCGCTTCTACGACTACCTCTACGTGTCGCTGACGAGTGCGATCGCCTTCTCGCCGACGGACACCCTGCCGTATACGCTCAGGGCCAAGCTCATCATGGGAGCCGAGAACGTGCTCTGCTTCGCCACCCTGGCGGTGATCGTGGCGCGGGCCGTCAACGTCGCCCATGGCTGAGATGCCGGCCGCGCCGAGTTGTCTTCGGGGCCACGGGAGGCGTAGTGTAGAGCGTCGCCCGGCCGAGGGCGTAAGATGCACATACACCAACCGCAATCGCTGAAGGGAAACCAACGTGCCGAGCTCGAAAGGCAAACCACGTCCCGACCGAAAGAGGGGACGCCCGGTCGACCCCACTCGACGTCGCTACTGTCACTTCTGCAAAGACAAGGTCGTCACCGTCGACTACAAGGATCTCGATGCGCTGCGCCGCTGCGTGAGCGAGCGCGGCAAGATCAAGTCGCGGCGTGTGACCGGCACGTGCCGGCGCCACCAGCGCCAGGTCGCCGTCGCCGTCAAGCGCGCCCGCGAGATGGCGCTGCTGCCCTACGCGACCATCGGTCGCGAGCTGCGCGAGGGCGGAGGCCGCGGCCGGCGTCGCTAGGCCGGCGGCCGCCGCGCTCGGCCAGGTCCGGCGGCGCGCACCCGCGCCGCGCCGGGCATGAGCCCCGGTTCCTCATCATCGTGCTGCTCGCGGCCGTCGTGGCCTGCGTCGGGCTCGCCCGCTTCGCGCCTGTCGCGGCTGCCCACGCGCTGCTGGCCGGCTCGCAGCCCGCGGCGGGAGCCTCGCTCTCGCACAGCCCGCGGCGGCTTGTCCTGACCTTCACCGAGACGCCCGACCCGGCGCTCTCCTCGATCGAGCTGCTCGGCCCGGCCGGGCGGCCCGTCGCCGGGCTCTCCGCGGCTCGACCGGTCCCCGGCCGGCCGGCCACCCTCGTCGTCGTCCTCGCCCGGCCGCTGGCCGCCGGCGTCTACACGGTGCACTGGCGCAGCGTCTCGGCGGTCGACGGCCATGTGGCCGAGTCGTCGTACGCCTTCGGCGTGGGGGCGGCGGCGCC
>DATIYD010000237.1:0-3591 GCA_035517975.1 Thermoleophilia bacterium
CTTGGGGTCGAAGCCGCAGAACCAGGCGTCGGCCGAGTTCTCGGTCGTGCCGGTCTTGCCGGCGGCGATGCCCGTGTAGTAGCTCGGCATCGCCGCCGCCGTGCCGAAGCGCGTGTTGCCCTCGAGGATCTTGTCGACGACGTAGGCCACGCCGGCCGGCACGACGCGCTTGCCGACCACCTTGGCGCGGCGCACCGTGCCGTCGGCGAAGCGCACGCGCTGGATCGCCTGCGGGGCGTGATGGATGCCCTCGGCGGCGAAGGTCGCGTAGGCGTCGGCGACCTCGAGCGGGTTGACCACCTCGGTACCCAGCACGATCGACGGGTAGGGCGCGAGCGGGCTGCTGATGCCCATCCTGTGCGCCACGGCCACGATCTTGCGGGGCCCGACGTCGAGGGCGAGCTGGGCGTAGACGGTGTTGTCGGACTGCCAGGTTGCATCGACCAGGTTGATGGGACCGGCATAGGTGCCCGAGAAGGTGCTCACGTTCCAGTAGGGCGGCACCGCGTGCGGCCCGAGAAACAGGTGCAGCGGCTGCGAGGTGTAGTAGGTCGTCGCGGGGTTCGCCCCCTCTTCGACCGCGGCCGTCAGGGCGAAGGGCTTCATGGCCGAACCGAGCTGGCGATGGGCCTGCCAGGCGAGATCGAACTTCGTGGTCCGCCAGTCGGTGCTGGCCGTCATGGCGCGGATGAAGCCGGTCGCCGGGTCGATCGAGACGAGGGCGCCCGCGGGCCCCGCCGGCAGCGTGCTCTTCATCGCCGCCAGGGCGTCGTGCTGCAAGCGCAGGTCGAGGGTCGTATGCACCTTGAGGCCGCCGTCGAGCGCCTGGCTCACGCCGTACCGTTTGACGAGCTGGTCGATCACGTACTGCACGAAGTAGGCGGCCGGGGCGTTCTGGCTGGGCGGCGGCGCGGCGAAGACGGCGGCCCTCGCGTGGGTCGCCGCGGCCTCCTGGGCGGCGCTGATGTAGCCCTGGCCGCGCATGGCGGCCAGGACCAGGTCGCGCCGGGCCAGCGCGTCGGCCGGGTCGTACACCGGCGAGTAGCCCCCCGGGTCCTGGGGCAGGCCGGCGAGCAGCGCGCTCTGCGCGAGAGTGAGCCGTGAGACGTTCTCGTGGAAGAAGGTCTGCGCCGCTGCCTGCACGCCGTAGGCGCCGTCGCCGTAGTAGACCGTGTTCAGGTAGGCGGTCAGGATACGGTCCTTGGACCAGGAATCCTCGAGCTCCCAGGCGAGCACGCCCTCGCGGATCTTGCGCAGGAACCCGTTCTCCGTGCCGAGATAGGCGTTCTTGACGTACTGCTCCGTGATCGTGCTCGCGCCCTGCACGATATGGCCGGAGAGCAGGTCGGTGACCGCGGCGCGGGCCACCGCGATGAAGTCGACGCCGTGATGCTCGTAGAAGCGCCGGTCCTCGATCGCCACCGTGGCGTCCTTCATCGTCTGCGGGATCGCGCTCGAGGGTACGACCACCCGGTTGACGGCGCCGTGCAGGCGGGCGATGACCCTTCCGCTGCTGTCGTAGAGGATCGTGTCCTGGGACTGGGGCCGGCCCAGCAGGGCGGCGAGCGGCGGCGTGCCGCGCGAGACGGCCAGCACGGCGCCGGCCACCCCGGCGGCCGCGAGCAGCGGCAGCGCGAGGACCGCCAGCAGGACCAGCACGAACCAGCGCCCCAGGCGACGGCGCCGCCGCCGGCGCAGCGCGATCTCTTCGGGTGGTATGGCCGGTGGTCTCACGTCTTACGGCACGCGCACGCTGCCCGTCGCCAGGGCGAGCATCTGGTGATTGCCGAGCTCGTCGTCGAGCGTGTTGGAGACCCAGTACTCGACCCTACCGACCCTCCAGGCGACCATGTGCAGCTGGGCGCCGTCGTAGTAGAGGGAGTAGCTGCGCCCCCCGATGGTCCGGATCGCGTCGGGGCTCGCGAGGATGGGCGCGGCCGTCCAGGCGATCGCCTGCACGTCCCAATAGCCGCCTTGCGGGGCGGTGCCGACCACGACGGCGGCTTTCACCCTGCCCGCACCGGTCGACGCCCGGTAGGCGCGGAACTGGTCGTAGCCGAGACCGCCAGGCAGGGCCGACGGCATGAAGAGCGGGAGGCGCGCGCTGCGCTGCAGAGCGCGCCACTCGGCCACGTGATAGGGCGAGTCGGTGATCCGCCGTGGCTTGGCGTGCGTCGGCGATGCCACGCCGGTCGCCGGCGAGCCGGCCCTCGCGGCGGCGGGCTGGGGGGCGTGCTTCGGATGAAGGAACTGGTGCACCGCGTCGTGTATCTCCTGCGGCGTCGCGACCACGTAGGACACACCGCCGATCGTGGGCGTCGAGCCCGTGACGTGCGTCTGGTAGATGTGGGTCGTGTCGAGCTGCAGTGCGAGCGAGACCACCCGGTAGAGCTTGCCCAGGCTCGAGATATCCGAGGTGATGTTGTGCGAGAGGATGCTCATCACCGACAGGAACCGGGGCAGGCTGGTGAGGCTGGCCGAGTCGGCCACCTCGCGTTTCATCTCGCGCAGGAAGATCTGCTGGCGCACGATGCGCGTGAAGTCGCCGTTCTGGTCGTGACGGAACCGCACCCAGGCGAGGGCGTCCGCGCCGTTCAGCCGCTGGTAGCCGGGCGGGATGTCGATCGAGGCGAAGCCGGTCACCGCGGTGTTGTTGTAGTAGCCGCGGTCGATCATGAGGTAGGCCCCGCCGAGCTTGTTGATGACCTGCACGAAGCCGTCGAAGTTGACGTCGACGAAGTCGTTGATGCGCACGCCGAGCAGGTCCCTCATCACCTCGAGCGAGAGCCCGGCGCCGCCCAGCGAGTACGCCGCGTTGATCTTGTTCTGACCGTAGCCGGGGATGTCGACCATCAGGTCGCGTGGCACCGAGAGCATCGAGATGCTGCCGCTCGTGGGATCGAGCCGGACGAGCAGCAGCGTGTCGGAACGTGCCCCGAGATCGGGCTGCCCCACTCGCCGGTCGCTGCCGATGATCAGGATGGTGAGCGGTCTGCCGGGTTTCGCGGCGGCGAGCTGGGGCTTGGCGGCCTGCACCTCGGCAGGATCGTTCCTGCCCACCTGCGCCGCCGTGCGCTCCAGGAATCCGGTGAGCGCGCCCGCGCTGGCGGCCACGAAGACGACCACTGCCAGCACGAACGCCTTGGTGACGCGCAACCACAGGCCCCCGGGGGCCTCGCGCCGGCCCCCCGCCGTGTACCGCGTATAGGTGGGCACTGCGATCCTTGCTCGTTTGGTCTGACGGAACGCGCTGCTCTACGTTGTACCCAGCGGACCTCAGACCTACGTCGTGGGGCTCAGGGGGCGGTGGGGCTCAGGGCGGTCGGGCTCAGGGGGCGTTCGGCAGCGAGTGCTCGGGGATCTGCCGGCCGCGGACGGCGTAGCCGACGATCATCGCGTCGGTGATCCATTCGACCGGCGCGCGGTCGTCGGTCCAGGGGTGCACGGCCGGCGCCTGCGGGCGGAACTGCGCGGCCAAAAGCCGCGTGAGGGGCTGCACGGGCGCCGGCACCTTCGGGTCGGCCAGGCGGCGGCGCAACTCAGCCGGCGACGATGCCGCCGAGAGACCCACGACGAGCTCGTTGAAGCGCA
>DATIYD010000238.1:0-4686 GCA_035517975.1 Thermoleophilia bacterium
CTTGGGGTCGAAGCCGCAGAACCAGGCGTCGGCCGAGTTCTCGGTCGTGCCGGTCTTGCCGGCGGCGATGCCCGTGTAGTAGCTCGGCATCGCCGCCGCCGTGCCGAAGCGCGTGTTGCCCTCGAGGATCTTGTCGACGACATAGGCCACGCCAGCCGGCACGACGCGCTTGCCGACCACCTTGGCGCGGCGCACCGTGCCGTCGGCGAAGCGCACGCGCTGGATCGCCTGCGGGGCGTGATGGATGCCCTCGGCGGCGAAGGTCGCGTAGGCGTCGGCGACCTCGAGCGGCGTGACGACCTCGGTACCCAGCACGATCGAGGGATAGGCGGCCAGATGGCTCTGGATGCCCATCCTGTGCGCCACGGCCACGATCTTGCGGGGTCCGACGTCGAGGGCGAGCTGGGCGAAGACGGTGTTGTCGGACTGCCACGTGGCCTGCACCAGGTTGATGCGCCCGGCGTAGCTGTGCGAGAAGGTGCTCACATCCCAGAAGGGCGGCACCGAGCCCGCGCCCAGGAAGATGTGCAGCGGCTGCGAGGTGTAGAAGGTGGTGTTCGGGTCGGCTCCGGCCTCGATCGCCGCCGTCAGGGCGAAGGGCTTCATGGCCGAACCGAGCTGGCGATGGGCCTGCCAGGCGAGGTCGAACTTGGTCGTCTTCCAGTCGAGGGTGGTGGTCATGGCGCGGATGAAGCCGGTCGCCGGATCGATCGAGACGAGGGCGCCGGCCGGGCCCGCCGGCAGCGTGCTCTTCATCGCCGCCAGGGCGTCGCGCTGCATACGCCGGTCGAGAGTGGTGTAGACCTTGAGGCCGCCCTCGAAGGTCTCGCGAGCGCCATAGCGCGCCACGAGCTGCTGCTCGACGTAATCGACGAAGTATGCGGTGCCGGCCGCTTCGCCGGGCGGCGTGGTGCGGTAGACGTGCAGCTTCGTCTTGAGCGCGCGGCGCTCCTGTGCGGCGGTGATGAACCCCTGGGCGGCCATGTCGGCGAGCACGAGGTTGCGGCGGGCCAGGGCGGCGCTCGGATCGTAGATCGGTGAGTAGCCGTTGGGGTTCTGCGGCAGGCCCGCCAGCAACGCAGACTGAGTCAGCGTGAGCTGCGACGCGTTGCGGTGGAAGAAAGTCTGGGCGGCGGCCTGTACGCCGTAGGCGCCGTTGCCGTAGTAGACCATGTTCAGGTAGGCGGTCAGGATACGGTCCTTCGACCACCGATCCTCGAGCTGCCAGGCGAGGATCGCCTCGTGCACCTTGCGGGTCAGGGTGTCGGCGCCGTCCAGGTAGGCGTTCTTCACGAACTGCTCGGTGATCGTGCTCGCTCCTTGCGAGGGCTGGCCGCTGCGCAGGTCGGCGATCGCCGCTCGCACGATGGCCCGAAAATCGACGCCGTGATGGTGATAGAAGCGCTTGTCCTCGACAGCCACCGTCGCCTGCTTGAGCGAGACCGGTATGCGGTGGCTCGGCACGACGATGCGGTCGACGGCGCCGTGCAGCCGGGCGATCAGACGGCCCCGGCGGTCGAAGAGCAGCGTCGTCTGCGCGACATCGCGGTGTTGCAGATCGGCGAGCACCGGCGTGCCGTTGGCGAGACCGAGCGCCCCGCCTCCGAGGGCGGCGATCGCGTAGATCGCCGGCACCGCCACGATGAGCAGGCCCAGCAGGATCCAGCGCAGCCGGTGGCGTTGGGGCCGCTGCGGCGGCTCGCCGGCGGCGCGCAGCAGGTTCTGCGGCGGTCTCACCGCCGCCTCCCGGCCGCGCGCGCTCCCGGTGCCTTCGCCACGGCCTGGCCGGTCAGGCGGCGCGCCGCTCGACGGGCACCGGCTGGGCGACCACGCGGGCGGCGGCCGGCGTGGGCGCCGGCTCGTCGAAGAGCAGCAGAAGCGGCAGCGAGACCGGCCTCACGGCGACGAGGCGCTGGGGGTGCCAGAAGCGAAAGCCGAACAGGTAGCCGAGCGCGCCGAGCAACGCGAGGGCGCCGACGCCCGGCCAGAGCGCGGCGCTCAGGATGGTCGCGCAGCAGGCGAGGACCAGAGCGCCGAGCGCCTCGGTCATGATCCTCGTCCAGGTCGCAGAGTGGTGGCGGCCGCGCAGCAGCGCCACGCTCGCATCGACGAGGGGCGCGGCAAACGCCGCCGCCGCCGGCGCCAGCATCAGGGCGGCCAGACTCTGAGCGAAGCCGTGGGCCGGGGTGAGGCCGAGGGCGATGGCGCCCGCCCGGGCGGCCACGAAGGCCAGCCAGGCGGCGCCGGCCAGCGTGACGAGAGCGAGCCCGAGCCGGACGACGAGGCCGTCGGGAGCGCGCGCCGTCTCGCGTGTCTGCCGGCCTGCCATGCGACCTCCGATCCCGCCTGCTCGATCCACCGCCGTTCGCGAACCGACGACCCCTCGGAGGGCGCGGCGCCGGGCCGGCTGCTCGTTGGGCGAGGCTCGCGGTACTCGGGCAGCATGATTGCCGGGCCGCGGCCGTTCCTATGCCGTTTCGGCAGGGACCCCTAGACCAGCCGTTGGCAGATCGTCACGTCGAGCCTGCGACCGAACTTGAGGCCGACCTCGCGCAACGTGCCGACCGGAACGAAGCCGAGGTCGGCGGCCAGGGCGAGCCCCGGTGTGTTCTCGGTACAGATCTGGGCGATCACGGAGTGCAGGTCCAGGCGTGGCGCGGCCGCGAGGGCAGCCGTGAAGAGGGCCCGCCCCACGCCCGCGCGGCGGCAGCCGGCGGCGACGTAGATCGCCGCTTCGGCCGAGTGGTCGTAGCCGTGCCGCTCGGACCAGCGCACGAGCGCCGACCAGGCCACCACGCGTCCGTCGAGCTCGGCCACGAGACACAGGCGCGTGCTCTCGGCGGCGAGCCAGCGCCTGCGCGCCGCCGCCGTCTCGGGTTCGAGATCGAACGTGGCCGTCGAGGTCGCGACGGCGTCGTTGTAGATGGCGGCGATGACGCCGGCGTCGGCCCCGGTGGCCGGACGGATCCGCAGCTCGCTCACGATCAGGGCACCTCCGTCTCCTCGCGTCACGCCTCACTCTAGCAGCGTGTGACGGCGCCGGCGCCGGCCGTGACACCGGCCGCGACCTCGAGCCGTAACGCCGGTTGTAAGGCTAGGCCATGGCGCCGCGCCGTAGGATTGACGCGCAGCCACAGGCGGGAAACCATCCCCTCGGCGGCCGCGTCGACGAACGGGCCGGCGTGCCGCCGCGACCGACGGAGGTGACGTGATCGTGCAGACCGAGCAGCGCCGCGAGCTGGGGCGGAGCTTTGCCTGAGATCGCACACGGCGACGGGCACGCCCCGCCGGCCGGGAGCGAGACGCGGGTGACGTACGTGGGCCAGGGCACCGTCCTGATCGAGATGGACGGCCTGCGTATCCTCACCGACCCGGTGCTCAAGCGCTGGGTGGGCCCGCTGCGGCGGTACGGCGAGCTGCCCGACCCCGGCGTGCGTCATCACATCGACGTCATCCTGATCTCCCACCTGCATCTCGACCACCTCGACACCGCCTCGCTCAAGCTGCTGCCCAAGTCGGCCGTCGTGATCGGTCCCCCGCATATGGGCCGCACCGTCAGCCACATCGGCTTCAAGACGGTGGTCGAGACGCGCCGCGACACCAGCCTGCACTTCGGCGATCTCGAGGTGATGGCCGTGCACGCCCGGCATACCAGACGGCGCTGGGTGGTCTCGCCGCCGACCGAGCCGCTGGGCTTCATCGTCCACGGCTCGTCGACCGTATACTTCGCCGGCGACACCGGCCTGTTCGACGGCATGGAGGAGCTGCACGAGCGCATCGACGTGGCGCTGCTGCCCATCGAGACCTGGGGCGTACGCCCACCCGAAGGACGCCACCTGAGCCCCCGCACGGCGGCCGACGCGCTCGGCATGCTGCGCCCCCGGATCGCCGTGCCGATCCACTGGGGCACGCTCTACGTGCCGGGTTCGGCCTACGCCGGCAAGCAGGCGACCTACGCCTGGTTCCAGCGCACGCACCACCGCCCCGAAGAGTTCGCGCAGCTCGCCGGGGAACGCGCGCCCGACGTCGAGGTGCGGCTGCTCGACCCCGGGGAGTCGCTCACCTTCGAGCCGGTCGCCGACCGTTCACCGTGAGCGAAGGCGCGAGGGCGGCGCGCAGGGGCGCCGGTGGCGCCGTCGTGGCTCTCGTGCGGCACATGACGACCGACGACCTGCCCAAGATCGCCGCCTCGCTCACCTACTTCCTCACCCTCTCGTTCGCACCGGTCCTGATCGTGGTGCTCGCCGTTCTCGGATTGGTCGGCATGTCGCCCGGCAGCATCGTGACGTTACTCGACGCGGTCGCCGGCATTGCGCCGCCCTGGTTCGTGCAGTTCGTGAACGCCGTTCTTCAGAACGTGCTGCAGACGCATTACGGCGCGCTGGCGCTGGTCGTCGGTCTCGCTCTCGCGCTGTGGACGGCCTCGAACTACGTGACGGCCTTTCTCTGGGCCGCGGGGAACATCACCGGCACGCGCGCGACTCTTGGGCTGGTCGCGGGCCTGCTGCGGCGTCTCGGCCTCGCTCTCGCCCTCGTCGGCTTCCTGCTGGTCGCGGCGAGCGCCGTGGTCCTGGTCGATCCCGCCGCCGCCTGGCTCGGCAAGCTGCTCGGGCTGGGCGACGGTGTGGTGCACGCCTGGTCGGTCCTGCGCTACGTGTTCCTCGCGGCCGTCGGGGTGGCCTGGTT